>JAEWMV010000243.1 GCA_023393045.1 Bacillota bacterium
AGCCGTGGCAGCCGCTTTTTTTGAGGCCCACGGCGTTTTCGTGCGGCTCCTTTTCAAGGCGCACCTCGCAGGAGATGTCCCGCGCCTCGATGAGTCCCCTGAGCTTCGCGTAGATGTCGAGCGACCCGCTCGACACGCAGCCCGTGCCCGCGCACACCAGTATCTTCTTTTTCTGCGCGTCAAGGGAAGCGCGGCAGCGCGCGCGAAGGGCGATGAGTTCCTCTCTGTTTCCGAGCATGTCACGCCTCCTCCCTGAGCTTTTCTAAAAGTTCGCCCGCCTTTTCGGGCGTCATGGCGGGATGAACCTTGTCGTTGACGGTGAGCACGGGCGCAAGGCCGCACGCGCCCAGGCAGGAGACCGTCTCCACCGTAAAGAGCCCGTCCCCGGTCGTGCGGCGCGCTTCACAAAGGCCCAGCTCCGCACGGAGCTTCTCGAGGATGGGGATGGATTTGCGCACATGGCAGGCCGTGCCGTCGCACACGCGTATCACGTATTTGCCCTTGGGCTCGAGCGAAAAGTTCTCATAGAACGTCGCCACGCTGTAAATGCCCGCCTCGCTGATGGAGAGGCGCTTGGAAAGGTGAGGAAAAACCTCCTTGGGCAGGTAGCGGTATTTTTCCTGGATGTCCTGCAATATCGCGATGACCGCGCTGGAGCGGCAGCCGTGCCGCTCGATGATGGCGTCCACGACCCGTTTGTCGAATGTGTCTGTCATACGTCCTCCTGTATCCTGTCGTTAAAAATAGCTGACCTTGATGTTTTTGCCCATGCGCCGCAGGCAGGCGGAAAGCTCCTCCACCAGCTGCATCTTGATGTTGAAGCCGATGGGCAGCTTGGGGTTCTGATGGGCGGGGTTGACCGCGCGCCCCACGAAGAAGCTGATATCCGTGGCCTCCTCAAACAGGAGCCGGGCGATGAGGGACGCGCCGTCCCGTCGGCTTCCCCAATCGGCGCAAAGCGTGTTTTCGTCAAGGTAATCCCGCGCGTATTCGAGCACGCGGTTGATGGTGATGACCCCTTCCGTCACGAGGTCCACCCCCTCGATGTGCGCCGTGGGGGGAATATCCGGGTCCTCATAGACCGGAAGCCCCGTTTCAAGCGGCTTTTTGAGAAAGCGCGCCGCCAGCGCCGAGGTGGTGCCGCCGCATACGATGTGCTTGCCCTCCTTCGAGAAAAAGAGGGACATCATCTTGGGCACGTCCGCGGGGGAGGCGGGCGGGCCGAGCATGATGTTGAGCGGGCGGCGGCGGCGTATGCGCACGGCGCACGCGGTGGTGTCATCCCCCGGCTCGCCCCCGTAGAGCGCGTCGCATTTGCCGATCAAAAGGGAGCAAAGCGTTTTGGCGGTGTATTCCGGCTTATATGAGGACTCCAGATAGGAGATGATGTCGTCCCTCTGCCAGCCGAAGTTGAGCGTGCGCCCCACGCCCGCGTGCACCGCGCCGTCGCTAAACGCGATGAAAGCGTCGTCCTCATGAAGCGCGACGCGGGACTTGTAAATCGCCTTTCCCTCGATGAGCTCCGAGGTTTTGGGGTAATCCACGTTCTTTCCTTCGCGAAGGAGCACCACATGGGGATTGTCGTACTGGATGAGCTCCGCCTCGAGGTCGTGGTCGATGCGAATGACCGTGAAGGTGGAATAGGCGACCCGGCGCACGCTGCATACGGGCAGCGTGGCCGCGATGGTGGAGACGCAATCCTCCACCGAAAGGTCGTTTGCCATCATGGTAGAAATGATTTTGGCGCTGAGCGTGGAGAGGATGTTCGCCTTCACGCCGCTGCCAAGCCCGTCCGCCAGCACGATCACCGTCGCGTCTTCGGCACGCTGCACGATCTCCACATGGTCCCCGCAGATCTGCTCCCCGTATTTATTGAGGCTCAAGTAGCCCACATCCGTGCAGAGCCTACTCATCGCCAAGCGCCTCCTTGAGGCGGGTGAGCGCGACGCGCGTTTCCGCCGTGGTCTCGCCAAGAAGCGAGGCGATCTCCTGCACGGTACGCATCTGCTTTTCGATCATGCGATCCGTAATCTCCACCGTTTTTCGAGAGAGCGCCTCCTTGCCCTGCTGGCGCAGCACTTCTTCGGTCACGTCGCGCATGATGCAGATGAGTATGTGGTAATCCCTGTCGTAAATCACCGTCTGCTCGACATACTTATCGTATTCCGCCAGATAGACGCGCTTATTGTAAAGGTTCCGTTTGCCCTCGTAAGCGTCCAGAAAAGGGCGCGGGTCGAGGATGCGCACCACCGGCTCGCCCGTCACATCGCGCGAATCTTTGATGTTGATGAGCGCGCAGGCCGCAGAGTTGAGCTGCTGCACAGCGTAATCCTCGTTGAGCACGATGATGGCGTTGGGCGTGTGCTCGATGATGTTGTCCGAGAAGGACTCCGCCTTCTCCTTGAGGTAAGGAAGGCACATGGTGAGGTTCGCCTTGCCCTGCAGCACTGCGATGGCTTTTTCCCGGCAGGTGTTGTAGCCGCAGCTTCCGCAGTTGAGCTCGTGCTCCGGCTTGGTCTTGCCGATCTGCCTGAGCACGTCGGCGATGGCCTCCTCGCTGATGTGCACGCGGGGCACGGTCATGGGCGTGTAGCTGCCGCGCAGTTTTTCCACGGGCAGCGCGGCTTCGTTCCCATCCTCCCGGCCGGCGTAGCGGCTCACCGCGATGCGGCTTTGCAGGGGGTGTTTTTCCCGCGTCTCCATGGCGGGGCCGCCGACGCAGCTCCCCGTGCAGGCGGACATTTCGATGAAACATTTGCCCGGCTTGCCCGCGAGCAACTCCTCGATGGCGCGCGCACAGTTCTCGATGCCGTCCACGCTCATGTACGCATAATCCGGGTTGGCCGCGTTCATCGAGGAGAGAATTCCGCCCGCCGTGGGGAACGAGCGCGCGCGGCAGCCGCTTCCTTCTTCCTCGTATGCGGGCGCGATTTTTTCCTCCTCCAGCCATGCGCTGAGCTCCTCGAAGGTGAGCGCGCAGTCCACGCCCGAGGAGATGCCCTCGGCCTCCGCCTTCTTGGAAATGCACGGGCCGACGAACACCGTTTTTGCGTCCGGGTGGCGGCGCTTGATGTCCAGGCAATGCGCGCGCATGGGGGAAACCACCGGCGCGAGGTAGGGCAGCGCGGCCGGGTAATACTTCTGGATCAGCAAATTGACCGTGGGGCAGCACGAGGTGATGATGACGCTGCGCCTGCCCTCGTCGAGCATGGCGTCGTACTGCTTTTTTACGAGCTCCGCGCCGAGGGCCGTTTCCTCCGCGCCCGCGAAGCCAAGCTTTTTAAGCACGCTTTGCATGGAGCGCATGGTGACGTTTGCGTAGTTGGCCACAAAGGAGGGCGCAACGCTCGCGTACACCGGCGCGCCGGAGGCGAGCAGCGCCTTTGCGGCCGGAACGTCGTTTCTTATCTGCTTGGCGTTTTGCGGGCACACCACGAAGCAATGTCCGCACAATATGCATTCGTTGCTGATGATGTTGGCCTGATCGTCCCCGAAACGGATGGACTTGACCGGGCAGTTGCGGATGCACTTGTAGCAATTCTTGCAGTTGGATTGTTTGAGCTGGAGATACTCCGTCACGCTTAACCCTCCATTTCCTGCGCCGTCGTGTCATTGAGCCGGGGCAGCACCTCGTTTGTAAAAAACGCGTTCACGCCCTCCGGCTCGAGGGAAAACAGCTCGTCGCCTATTCTCACGCTCACGCCCCGGGTGCAGTTGCCCATGCAGAACGCGCCGCAAAGCTCGATTCGCTCCGTGAGGCCATGCCGCGCCACAGCGTCCTGCAGGCGCTCCACGACCTGGCGGGAACCCTTGAGGTGGCAGGAACTGCCGATGCAGACCGTGATTTTCATTTGCTTCCCTCACTCCGCGTAATAAAGCTGTGTCATCAGGTGCTTGGAGAGCACCGCGAGCGAGCTTGCCATGTTTTCGTTGAGCACAAGAACGTTGGCGGGCGCCCTAAGCTGGATCGGCGCAAAGTTCCAAACGGCCAGTACCCCGCTTTCAACAAGCGTGTCGCACACCGCCTGCGCCGCGAATTCGGGCACGGTGACGATGCCGATGCGTATGTTCATGCGCCTGCACAGGTCGCCGAGCTTGTCGACAGGTAAAATCTGCCTGCCATATACGGACGCGTCGGCGGCGGGCGGATTCACGTCGAACGCGGCGACGATTTCCAGCCCGTATTGCGCAAAGTTTTGGTAAGAAAGCAGCGCCCGGCCCAGATTGCCCGCGCCGACGAGCACGGCGCTGCGCATGTCGTCGTATCCCAGGAACTGCTCGACGTCCGTAATCAGATCCTGCACGATGTAGCCGATTTTCGGGCGGCCGCCGCTGCTCACCAGCGCGAGGTCCTTGCGCACCTGAACATCGTTGAGGCCCAGCGCGTCGGCGATACAGGCGCAGGAAATGTTGAGCGCGCCGTCCTTGGGCAGGGATTTGAGATATTTGAGATACATGGGTAGCCGCTTGAGGGTCTGCATGGGAATGGAAGAGTGTTGCATATTGCGTGCTCCTTTTCAATACTGATCCTGCGCCGGACAGAAAACGGCCGCCGCGTCTTCGCGGCGGCCGTTGTGGCAAACCGCCTGGCGCAATCAGAAGTCCACCTGCGTGTCGTAATAGCAGCAGCGCAGGAGCTTTTCCATCGCCTCGGGGGTGACGGCGCGCGGGTTTGAGCCCGTGCATGCGTCGCCGACGGCGAGTTCCGCCACGCGGGGCAGTTTTTCAAGGAACTCGGCCTCGCCGATGATGCCGCCCTCGTAATCCCGTATGCAGGCGGGGATATCCAGCTTCGCGTTGAGGGCGCGGATGTGCGCGATGAGCGCGTCCGTCAATTCCGCGTCGGTCGCGCCCCTGAGCCCGAGGGAGGCCGCAATCTCCGCGTACCGTTTGGCCGCGGCAGGCTCCTTGGCGTTGTAGGCGATGACCTTAGGCAGATACATCGCGTTGGCGCAGCCGTGCACGATGTGGCCGCCCGTATAGGCGGCACCCGTCTTATGCGCCATGGAGTGCACGATACCCAGCAGCGCGTTGGAGAAAGCCATGCCCGCAAGGCACTGCGCGTTGTGCATGCGCTCGCGCGCCTCCTTATCGCCGTGGTACGACGCCTCGAGATACGCGCTCACCATCCCGATGGCGTGCAGCGCGAGGGGGTCGGTGTAATCGCAGTGCAGCGTGGAGACGTAAGCCTCTATCGCGTGCGTCATAGCGTCCATGCCGGTGTGCGCGGTGAGCTTGGGCGGCATAGTTTCCGCCAGCTCCGGGTCGACGATGGCGACGTCCGGCGTGATGTTGAAGTCCGCAAGCGGGTACTTGATGCCCTTCGCATAGTCGGTGATGACCGAAAAGGCCGTGACCTCCGTGGCCGTGCCCGAGGTGGAGGGAATCGCGCAGAACTTGGCCTTTGTGCGAAGCGCGGGGAAATTAAAAGGGATGCACAGGTCTTCAAACGTGGTTTCCGGGTATTCATAAAAGGCCCACATGGCCTTTGCCGCGTCGATGGGGGAGCCGCCGCCGATGGAAACGATCCAGTCGGGCTCAAACGCGCGCATCGCCTCGGCGCCGCGCATGACGGTTTCCACGGAAGGGTCGGACTCCACCCCTTCAAAAAGCTGAACCTCCATGCCCGCTTCCTTAAGATAAGCGACGGTTTTGTCAAGGAAGCCGAAGCACTTCATGCTGCCGCCGCCAACCACCACCATCGCCCTTTTGCCCTTGAGGGACTTGAGCGCCGCGAGCGCGCCCCTCCCGTGATACAGATCCCTGGGTAACGTAAACCTTGCCATATCGATGAACCTCCTCTCGGCCGATCATGTTGCGAAGGCGTCTTCCGTCTTCGTTATTATTTTAACAAGCTTGTGTCGAGTTGAGTAATATGCTTATAGAATATCGATATACATTTATCGATATAATGTGTGCGAAATAAAAAACAGCCATAAACGGCTGGAAAAGCGCAGCGCAACACAAAAGCCCGAATCTTGCCTTTTCGGACTTTTACGACGGCCTATCGGAATATATGACCAAGGGACGGAATCAGAACCGATCCGCGGCGCTGGGCGACATATGTAAAGCGATATATCAATATTCGATTATCGAT
>JAEWMV010000261.1 GCA_023393045.1 Bacillota bacterium
GTTGAAATAGCGAATCGGCAGCGGGTCGTCAAGCCCCAGTTCCTCATGGAGCTTCGCGATGCTCTCATCCGTGGCTGCGTCCTGCAAAATGATGACCGCCGGATCGCCCGGCGTCATTTCCATGATACAGAACACCGCGAAAGTAACGCCGATCAGAACCGGTATCAGCAGCAGCACCCTTCGCAAGATGTATTTGTACATTGGTTCTCTCCTGTCAGATGAATTCTCGACCCGCCGAAGCGGCAGGAAATTAGTCCAGCGTTCTTTCAATCAGCCTGGCGGCGCCGGTAAAGGCGTCCCCAATGCGGTTGATCTCGCGTATGACCTCGGCCTTGAGGAAGCCGAAATCGTTCCCGCCTGCAATTTCCGGCAGGCCTGTCGCCGCGCTGAGCACCGGATAAAGCATGGAGGAAGTAAACCGGCGCAGCGGGGAAACCTCGGCCTGGTCGTGCACAAAGCGGCCGCTTGAATTATAGATCACAGGCACGATGATGCGCCCGAGCTCCATAATCAGTTCGTTGAGCTTCCCGCGGGCGGCGGCATCGCAATCCGCTGAGGCCTGCGCCTTTTCCAGCCTGTTTACTGCGGCGGAGAACTCCTTCGTTTTGCGCAGCAGCGCGCTGAAATCGACATAGGCGCCGGCGGTATCGGCCAATTGCCCGATGATCTGCTCGGCTTCGCGGGCGACGTTTGCGTAATGAAAAGGAAGCACATCGCAGTTGGCAAGATCCGCCGCCACGGCGCATCCCAGCCCAACATCCTTGGCGAGGATATCCACGTCGGCCTTATCCAGCGTGTCGAATTCCGTATGCCACCACCAGCCGCCGGCCGAACCGCCCGTCCACAGCTTGCGGTCGGGGTGATCGTCCGGTATGAACGAATAGCAGGCGCAGGAAGGCACGCCAATCATCAGGAAGGACTGATCCGCGCACTTGGAGGGACGGAATTTGGGCGAATCGACCTGCCCCGTCACCTTGGTGATCATCTCCTGAGCGAATTGCTCGCACTCCGCCGTGGTATGCTTCACGCGATACTGCGTGGCGTTTTTTGCGCCGGGAGAATCGATGTTATAATACATCAGGCAGTTTTCGGAAAGCTCTTCCCAATAGTGGTCGGAATACCAGCAGGAGCCGGCGTATCTGCCGTGGGAATGCCCGGGCCACCACGCGATGCGCACGGAGCGCTTTAACTGAGATTTGTGCGCATTGAGCAGCCTTGCCATTTCCAGCAGGCAGACGTCGCCCGTTGCGTTATCCGTAACGCCCACTTCCCACGCGCAGAGATGACCGGCGGCAAGCACGAATTTTTCCGGCTCCTCCGTGCCGCGGATGATCGCTTCCGGCAGCTTGCAATGACCCCAGCCGGTTTTCACATCCGCGGTGACGCGCACGCGCACGGGGCCTTTTTCCAGAAGCCCCTTGAGGGCTTCGCCGCTTTCGTGATTAATGGAGATGCACGGGATATCCGGAATTTGATTCAATTGGCTGTAGGAAGGCGTGCCCCATACGGGCGTCGCGATCATGTTGTGGATATACCAGTCGGCGTTGACGAAGATCAGCGCGCTCGCGCCCGCCTCATAGGCGTCGACAGTCGGGATCGGATCCTGCAGGCCGTCTATCATCACGGCGCGACCCGTGCCGTATCGCACGGTCTTGTCCGTCAGATACTTGAGGTCGGCCACCACGCCCTTGGGCCCGGTGGGTTTTCCAAAAGAGTGGGTCAGCGCCCTAAAGCACATATATTCGGGCTCGAGCACTTCCAGCTTCGCGCCGATGGGATAGCTCAGGTAGCTTTCGTATTCGTGCATGACATACTCCACGCCGTAGGCAGCGAGCTTGCGCGCGATATATTCCGCGGCGGCGTTTTCCCCCGGCCCTCCGGTATCCCTGCGGACGTTGGCAAACCATTCCAGATGCCGTTGTAAATTCTCTCTGGAGATTTGATCGTATCCGATGCTCAGTTCCATTGTTCAGCTTCCTCCTCATGAATGCAGGCGTATTTGGCATTTGAATATCATACCGGCCGTACCGTTATGCGGCGTGAACGGCGAAATGCAAAAAATTAAAACCCAAAAGACCTTTTCTTGTCCGGGGGGAAAGGATAAGCGAGCTTGCTCTGGCTCAGGTGCAGCTTCACAAGCGTCTCCATCAGACAAACCGCCGCGCCTGCCGGCTCGATAACCGGCACGCCGAGCGCCTGCTGAATCTGGGCGGCAACCCCGATCATGCCGAAGCACCCCGGAACGATCGCCTCCGCCTTATCCTCGTGAACGGCCCTTCTTGCCTCCTCAATCATGGCGCGCTTCATGGCGTCGGAAGCGGCGTCGAGTTCCATCACGCCCATGTTGATCGTGCGGATCGAGGCCAGCTTGTCCAGCAGCCCGGCTTTCCAGACCTCGGCCTCAAAGCGGCCCCGCACAGCGGGCAGCGTGCCGATGATGCTAAAGCGCCTGCAAAGGGTCGCCGCCAGGCTGATGGAAGCAAGGCCCGAGCCTATCACCGGAATGGTCGCGATTTCGCGGGCAGGATCCATGTTCGCATTTCCAAAACACGTGATGACCACGCCGTCCGCCCCGCCCTGCTCGGCCTGCTTGACCAGCCTGAAAAGCTCAACGGCGCCCAGGCTGATATCAAAATAGGACTCGATGCTTTCTGCGCCCTGCGCGATTTCCCAAATTTCAATCTCCGTGCCGGGGCTTGCATAGGAGGCGAGCAGCTTTTTCTCAAATGCAAGATCCGCCGGGGTAGAACCCGTCATAGCATGAATGAAACATATTTTCATTTACCCTTACTTTATATCCTTTACTGTTATGCAATTATGATTGATGTCTGCTTGTATACTGGTCGGTGTTATACGGTGGCGGCTGCTTCTTCCCCATGGAAGTGGAAGGATGCTGCGTCCCATTCATAAAATCAACGCTGCCGAATACGGCCTCATCGCTTCAGGGGAGCAATGTGTTTATAAAATACTGTCGCAAATGCTTATCTGTCAACGAAAATCAAGAATTGTTATCCGTCTCTCCCAATCATAAATTAAATTTATATTGATTCCACAATAGCGTATTACCGGCAGCGCGGGGGCGTCCGCCCCGCTTTGTTTGCGCGACGTTCCTTATATAGTAAAATGCATGAACGCGCCCCATCTTACGACAAAACTGCATAATTTATTCTTATGCATTCATGATCTGAATAAATAATTTGTATTTTACTTGAACCGCGCTCAAACGCGATGCTATCATCAAAATCAACCCGGATATGAAATTTTATTTTGTTCGTTTCAAGTGATAACAGTCAAATCAAGAGGACCTGGGAGGAGCATTGCAGTGAATATCGAACAGTTGAAACAGCGCATCGACATCGGCCGCATCCGCAAGGATCTGGAATATCTTGCGTCCTTTGACAAGGTCACCGGCACGCAGGGCGCCGCGAAAGCCGCCGCTTATATCCATCATCAGCTGCAGGAGGCGAGCCTTGACTGCCAGCTTGCCCATTTTGACGCATACCTGAGCGACCCCGTCTCCAGCTCGGTTGAAGTGCCCGCGCTCGGGCTTACAATAGAGTCCACGCCGCGCTCCTTTGGCGCGGAGTGCGACGGCGTCGAAGGCGAGCTTGTCTATGACCCCGTCGGGCCGGAAATCGTGAACATCAGCAAGGAGCGAGAAGCGTTTTTGGAAAGCCTGAAGGACAAAATCGTCCTTACCTATACGGACAGCGAATATTACTGCAAGGCTATGGAGCGCTGCGGCGTCAAAGCTTTGTTGCTGGCCTGGCCCTCCGACGATCCGATCCGCGAAGATACCGTCAGCGCGGTTTGGGGCACGCCTACCGCGGATACGTATTTGGCCACGCCCCTTCTTCCCGTTGCGGGCATCACCTGCAAAGGCGCCAAAGAGTTAATGAATCTCATTGAAAAGGGGCCGGTTCGCGTGCGCGTGCGCACGCACCTCAACACCGGCGTGCGCCCCATCGACATGCCCATGTGCGAGATACGGGGGAAGAGCGAGGACTTCGTGCTGCTCTCCTGCCATTATGACACCTGGGGGAAGGGCGCATTCGACAACTGCGCGGCCAACGCAGCGGCCCTGGAGATCGCCCGCGTTTTCAAACGGCATCAGGACGAACTCAAGCGCGGCATCCGCATCCTCTGGTGGGGTGGGCATTCCAACGGCCGTTACGCCGGCTCCACCTGGTATTGCGACCATTACTGGGAGCAGCTGCGCCGGCATTGCGTCGCGCATTTTACGGCGGATCTGATGGGTTCCAAGCATGGCGAGGTTCTGGGGATCAAGACGACCGGCATGGAGGGCACTGCGTTCATTCACGATGTGGTGGACGCCGTGGATCCCGGCGTGCGGGAATATTACGGCAGGTTGGGCAGGCGCGGCGAGCAGTCCTTTTTCGGCGCGGATATTCCCATCCACATGTATCTGCGCTATGAGGTCGCGCCGGAGAACAAGATGTCCACGGCGCCGGGCGGCTCCTGGTGGTGGCATACCGCGGAGGATACCATCGACAAAATCGGCTTTGACGTGCTGGAAAAAGAAGCGCAGATGTGGTACGGCGTCGCCATGCGCCTGGCCTGCGAAGCACGCCTCCCCTTTGACGCCGAGGCTATGCTCGGCCAAATGATCGGGGAGCTAGAGGACGCGAGCGCCGATTCTGAAGCCGAATTCAACTTCGAAGAGATCATCCATGCGATGAAGCGGGCGCGGGACGCCACGCTTCGCGCGCTGCAGCGCGCGAAAACCGACGCGCAATACGACGCCGTCGTCCGCCTGGCCGCGGGGACGTTCAATCGGTTGCGCCAGACCTACGGTTCCAGGTTCTCCCAGGATCTCGCCTATGAGGAGGGCCTGTACCCCCGGCTCTGCGCCGTGAAGGGGAAACGCAGGGAAACCATGTCCCCCAAACACTATCTTTTTATGAAAACGGACTTTATCCGGCAGAAAAACAGGATGCTGGAAGAACTGCCCGCGCTGTACGAAAAGCTTGAAAAGCTGGTTTGACGGCCGAGCATAAACAACAAGGAGAGTACGGATTTTAATTTATGAACGAAAAAAAGCTGTTTGACCGCATCGATTCCCTTGCCGGCGAGCTCTGCGCCATGTCGGATTTTATCTTCGACCATCCCGAGTGCGACGGGCGGGAATACCAGGCTTCAAAACTTCTGTGCGATTATCTGGAGAAAAACGGATTCGAGCTCGAGCGCGGCATAGCCGGATTGGATACGGCCTTCAAAGCCGTATATCAGAACGGACAGGGCGGGCCGAATTTCGCTCTGTTGGCCGAATACGACGCGCTCTGCGGCGTGGGGCACGCATGCGGCCACCACATGCAGGGTCCGGCCTTGGCGGGCGCTGCCGTCGCGCTCAAGGAACAAGCGGGCGAATTGCCCTTCACCCTTACGGTATACGGCACCCCGGCGGAGGAGACCTTCGGCGGAAAGATTAACATGCTCAACGCCGGATACTTTACGGAGTGCGACGTGGCGCTTATGTTCCACGCCTCACAAACGACCAGCACCGATGTCAGATGCATGGCCGTTTCTTCCTTTACGCTGCGCTTCCATGGGACGAGTTCGCACGCGGCCTCCAGCCCCGAGCTGGGGCGCAGCGCGCTGGACGCCATGCTCCTTTGCTTCAACGGCATCGAATTCCTGCGGGATCATGTGCTCGACGAGACCAGGATGCATTACACCATCACAAACGCCGGCGGCGCGGATAATGTTGTGCCCGGTTTTGCCGAGGGCACCGTATCGCTACGCTCTTACGACACGGTGTATCTGGATAGCGTTGTGGAGCGCTTTAAGAATGTGATCCGGGGCGCCGCGCTGATGACCGGCACGACTTGGGAGCTGGAAGAAAAGCCGCGTTTTGAAAGCAAGATTCCGGTTTTACGGCTCAATAAGCTCCTGATGGACAAGGCGGCGCTTGTGAGCGCCCCGAGAATCCGTCCGCCGCGGGAGAAAACCGGCTCCACGGACTTTGGAAACGTGACGTTTCGCGTCCCCGGCTCCTGCATACGGGTGGCGATCGTGGAAAATGAGTTCGCGCCCTCCCATTCCAAGGAATACCTCGACGCAGCAAAGGGCGATTCCGCCCGCACGGCCATCGTCGTGGCCGCCAAGGTCGTCGCGGCCGCCTGCAGGGAAATGCTTGAGGATCCCGCGCTGCTGGGCGAAATCAAATCCGAATTCCAGAGCAAAAAAGCCGCCTTGTGCAACGCGCGCTGACGCCGGGCGATTCAAAAACACTTCATGTGGCTGCACTTTCGTATAGATTGCGCGGCCATATTGATATCGCAGGGAAACATCGTGAAAGGAAACCACATTCATGACAGGCGATAGGAAAATCCGGATATCCGCCGTGGGCGATACCGCCTTTGTGCAGCGCCCGGCAACGCGCCCCTTCGCGCGGGATTGGTATGAATGCGACCTGCGTATCGCCAACTGCGAGTGCGTGATGCTGCAAAAAGGGCGAGGGCTGCCCGCGAATAAACGCTGCAGGCTCCGCTCCCCCCTTGAGAGCGCCGCATGGTTTCGGGAAATGGAAGTGGACGCGCTCTCCCTCGCCAACAATCACACGATGGACTTCGACCGGGAGGGCATGGAAAACACCATGCGTCTTATCGCGGCCCAGGGAATACGGCATTGCGGCGCGGGAAGCAACCTGGGTGAGGCGGCCCTCCCCGCAGTGATGGAAGTCCGGGGAAAGCGCATCGCCCTTCTTTCCTGGTCGTCCACGCTTCCCTTCGGCTTCCAGGCCGGCCGCGACCGGCCCGGCATCGCAGGCGTGCGCATCCTCTCCTCCTACGCGCTGGATCCTATTTTGGCGGAGGAACAGCCCGGAACGCCGCCCTGGGTGCATACGCGGGCAAGGGCTGAGGATCTGGAAACATTCGAAGCTTCCGTAAGGTACGCGCGTTCGATTGCGGATTTCGTTATCGTCTCCTATCATTGGGGCGTCCCGCCGCAGTACGGCGCCCACGCCCAGGGTCCTGTCATGGAATATCAGCATGAAATCGCCAAACGGGCGGCGCAGGCTGGTGCGGGCATCATTCTCGGGTGTCACGCGCACGCTCCTCTGGGTATGGGGGTATACGACAAAATGCCGGCGCTCTTCAGCCTCGGCAATTATATCTTTCATTTCGATTATCTGCCGGATTCCATCGAATTCACCGCCGTCACCGATACGGAAAAAATTGACGAACTGCTCCCCGAAAACAACCAGAGCTGCATCGTGACATTCGATCTCGCGGAAAATGCGGGGGGGCTGAGCGTGGACGCCATTCGCTTCCACCCCGCTTCCATCAACGCGCTCGGTGAGGCGCAGGCCGCAACGGAACAGGATCGCGCCGATTTTGCCGCCCGCCTCATCCATTTAAGCCGCCGCTACGGCTGCGAGTTGAAAGCGCTGGGGGATGGAACTTTGCTTTGGCGCCCTTAATCAGAACCGGCTCTGCCTATTTCCTGCTTTCTAAATATCTTTCGACCCCCAGCTTATAATAATCGTTCCCCCTGCTGTCGATGATGACCGTCAGGGGCATGTCCGCGACTTCCACACGGCAGACGGCCTCGCTGTCAAGTTCGGGGAAGGCGATGGTTTCCTTCGCACTGATGCAGCGGCCGTTCAAAGCGGCGATGCCGCCGACCGCGCCGAAATACACCGCGCCGTTTTTCGCGATGCTCTCGATAACAGGCCGTGTGCGCTCCCCCTTGCCGATCATGGCCGAGAGCCCTTGCTCCAGAAGCGCCGGGGAATACGCGTCCATGCGCGAACTCGTCGTGGGGCCGAAGGAGCCCGTCGCCCGGCCTGGGCGCGCGGGAGTAGGGCCGACGTAATAGATTGTTGCGTCCTTGAGGTCGAAGGGCGGTTGTTCTCCCTTTTCCAGCAACTCCACAATCCGTTTGTGCGCCGCGTCCCGCGCGGTGTAGATCGTGCCCGATAAAAGCACCTCGTCCCCTGCGTTGAGGGCGGCAAGCTTTTCTTTTGTAAGAGGGGTATGAAGTTTAATCTGCATAGGGCTCGCCCTCCAACACGGCGCTGCAGAAGCGCGCCACATGGCAGTTGATGTTGACGGCAACGGGCAGCATGGCAATGTGCGTGGGATAATATTCCACCGCGACGCTAAGCGCGGTGGTGTCCCCGCCCATCCCCGCAGGGCCGATGCCGAGCTTATTGATTTTGGCGAGTATGTCCCTTTCCAGCTCCGCGTACCGGCCATCCGCATTCGGCTCTCCCACAGGGCGCAGCAGGGCCTTTTTTGCGAGCGCGGCCGCCTTATCGAAACCGCCGCCCACGCCCACGCCCACCACGATGGGGGGACAGGGATTGGAGCCCGCAAGCCGGACGGTTTCCAGCACGAAATCGACGACGCCTTTTTGCCCGTCGGAGGGCCTCAGCATGGCAAGGCGGCTCATATTTTCTGAACCCGCGCCCTTGGGGGCGACGGTGATTTTAACAGTGTCGCCCTCGACCACATCAAACGTGATGATGGCGGGGGTATTGTCCCCCGTGTTTTGACGATAAAGCGGATCGGCGACGACGGATTTTCTAAGATATCCCTCGGCATAGCCGCGGCGCACCCCCTCGTTTATCGCGTCTCTCAGGTTGCCTTCGATATGGACGTCCTGCCCGACCTCCACGAAAACGCAGGCGCTGCCGGTATCCTGACAGGCGGGAAAAACGCCTTCCCGCGCCACCTCGCCGTTTTCCAGTATCTTATCGAGCACGCTTCGCGCGGGCGGCCAGCTTTCATTCTCCCGGCTGTCCCGTATCGCCGCCGTGACGGATGGCGGCAGATAATAATTCGCCTCAATGCAGAGCGCACGTACCGCCTCGCTCACGCTTTGCGCCCGAATCCGCTTCATTTGCACACCGCCCCCGATTTCACGTTCACGGCCGCCTCGGCCACGCGCTTTGCGACGTTCTCGGCCACGCGCCTGTCAAAGGGCGAGGGGATGATGTAATCGGCCCGCAATTCGTCCTCCCCGATGAGCTCCGCGATCGCGTAGGCGGCGGCGGTTTTCATCTCATAGTTAATGTCCCGCGCATGCGCGTCCAGCGCGCCGCGGAAGATGCCGGGGAAGGCCAGCACGTTGTTGATCTGGTTGGGAAAATCGCTCCTGCCCGTGCCCATGACGGCCACGCCGGCCGCTATCGCCTCGTCATACATAATCTCCGGCACGGGATTTGCCATGGCAAAGACGATGGCTTTCTCATTCATGGTCCTTATCATGCCGCCTGTGAGCGCGTTGGGGACGGACACGCCGATGAAGACGTCCGCGCCCTTGATCGCATCGGCAAGGGTGCCCTTTTTATTTTCAAGGTTTGTGATGCCGCAGAGCATCTTCTTATGATCTGCGATGCCCTGCGCCCTTTGCTTATATAGAATGCCGTATTCGTCGCAGGCGACAATGTGCTTCACGCCCAGCTGAAGCAGCATTTTGATGATGGCCGTGCCCGCGCTGCCGGGGCCGTTGAGGACGACCCGTATTTCCTCCAGCCGTTTGCCCACGAGCTTGAGGCTGTTGATGAGCGCCGCGGAGACCACCACCGCCGTGCCGTGCTGGTCGTCATGGAAAACGGGGATGTCCAATTCCTTTTCAAGCCGCGCTTCAATTTCAAAGCAGCGGGGCGAGGAGATATCCTCAAGGTTGATGCCCCCGAAGGTCGGCGCAAGGTGTTTGATCGTTTGAATCAGCTCCTCGGTGTCGGTGGTGCCGAGGCAGATGGGGAACGCGTCCACGCCCGCGAACTGCTTGAAGAGTATGGCTTTCCCCTCCATGACGGGCATGGCCGCCTCCGCGCCGATGTTGCCCAGGCCCAGCACCGCCGTGCCGTCCGATATGACGGCCACGAGGTTGCCCTTTGCGGTATATTTATATACGTTGGCTTTGTCCCGCGCGATCTCGCGGCAGGGCTGCGCCACGCCAGGCGTATAGGCTGTGCTCAAATCGTCCCGGTCATTGAGCGGCACCTTGCTCACGACGCTGATTTTGCCTTTTGCCTTTTCATGCAGTTCCAGTGAAAGCGCATTATAATCCATATCATTACTCCTTTGGCGGCTTGTCTACAAATATATCCGCCGGGGGGTCGGCGCGTCAAGCGCGTCCCCGCGCCTTAAGTATGCGCGCCGTTCATCTGTGCGACGAATTCCGCGCTCTTGGCGGTCATCTCGACCCACGCGGGCCGAAAGCCGCTCCTTATGGCGTTGCGGACGGATTTGATGTTCGACCAAGCGGCGCAGTAAAACGGCACCTTGCCCCGTTTTAAAATCTCCGCGGCCAATTGCGCTGTCAGAGCCGAGGCGATGCCCTGCCTTCGGTATTCGGGCAGAACGTCCACGCCGATCTGCCACATCGTATCGCAGTCGGCCGAGCAACCCGCCAGGCCGATCAGTTTGTCCCCGTCGTACGCGCCGACGGCCAGCGCGTCCAGATGCCTGCGCTTTTCGCACAGCGCGTTGCCCCACTCCTTCGTATACAGGCCCGCGAAATCCTCCGGGGCCAGCACCTTGGTTTCGTAAGCGCAGCGCAATTCCCCCCGCGCGTCCATATCCGGCAGGAAGTATTCGGCCATAAAGCAGATGCGCATGCCCTTTTCTTCAAGCGCGTCGTTGAGCACATGCAGATTGGGGGTCTCAAAGCAATGCTCCGCCGGGAACCTGTCGATATACGCCCGAACGACGTCCGCGATCTGCGCGTCCACCGAGGCGACGATGTTGTTTCCGTAGGAAACCAGATCGCAATAGAAAGGCAGCACGAGGTACTTCCTCGCGCCCGGGTTGGCCGATGAAAGGACGATTTTATTTTCGCTTTGGCAAAAATCCTCCGCGCGGCAGTTTTCGTCTATTGCCGACTGGCGCATCGCGATTGCAAGAATCTCCTTATTCGTCATGCGAGCCCTCCTCTTTGCCGTATGGCACTATGATACACGATACTTAATATACCATATTTTAAGGCAGCTTCCACCCCCCTCTTTCTTGTTTGGCCCCTCGCCCGTTCGTGCGCGAATGAAATTTGCCGCTTCCTGTCGTCCGCTTCATTTCAGCCGCGATATAAATCAACGACACGCGCGCGCCGCCGGTGAAAATCGCCAAAACATGCATTCATATTTTAGTTGCGTTGGCAATTGACAGCATGACCGGTATCATGATATAATTTGTAAAACGAATTAATAAAACGTTTTACTTCAATTCGATGCGTATTGGTGAGTGCATATGGGTGTTACAATTAAAGATGTGGCACGCGAATCCGGCTGCTCCGTCACGACGGTATCGTTCGTACTCAACGGAAAAGACCAGAATATTTCCAAATCGACCATCGGGCGTATCCGGCAGGCGGTGGAAAGGCTCGGTTACAGGCCGAACAGGCTGGCCGTGGGCCTCGTTACCAAGAAAACCCGCATCATCGGCCTCATCATACCGGATAACTGCAACCAGTTTTTCTGCAACGTGTCCAAAGTCATTGAATCCTATGCCTGGGCGAACAATTACAACATCATCTACGGCAATTCCGGTAACGACGGATTGCGCGACATCGAATACATCAACATGTTCATCGACCGCCGCACGGACGGCATCATACTGGTGAAGTCCTCGGCCCCCGAGCAGGAAACGGAAGAGAAGCTGGCGCGGCTGATTGCCGACATCGACATCCCGCTGGTGACGCTCGATAGAACGATTGCGGGAACGAACGTTTCCTCCTTCAGCATCGACAACCGCAAGGGCGGCTATATCGCCACGCGGCATCTGCTGGAGCTTGGGCATAAAAAGATCGGCTGCTACACGGGGCCGCGCAACGTATCGAGCGCGCGCGAGCGCACGGAGGGCTATAAGGCCGCCCTTGCTGAGAGCGGGATCGCTTTCGATTCGTCCCTGCTCTTTGAGGGGGACTACCAGATGGGGCGCGAGCACAGGGCGTTTTTGCACTTCCGGGCAAAGGATGTAACGGCCGTCTTCGCCCAGAACGACGTGATGGCATTCGGCATCTATCGCGAGATGCAGCAGGCGGGCATGTCCATTCCGGAGCACCTGTCCATCGTGGGCTTTGACGACAACGTCATGAGCGACATCATGCAGCCGCCGCTCACGACCGTGCGCCAGCCCATCGAGAGCATGAGCGTGAACGCGATCCGGCACCTGATCCGGCAGATAGAGAGCGCGGATGAAAAAATCCCGGCGCAGGCGTTTTGCTTCGAACCCGAGCTGGTCGAGCGCAAAAGCACCGCGCCACGCAAAAGTGAGAGAGCATGAAAATACTTGTATTTGGATCCCTCAACATCGACAAGGTCTACGGCGTGGCCGAATTCCCGCGGCCCGGGGAAACCATCGCCGCCCTGTCCTACGATTCCTTCTGCGGCGGCAAGGGCCTCAATCAGGCGATCGCCGCGGCCCGCGCGGGCGGCGAGATCAGCTTTGCCGGGATGATCGGCGAGGATGGCGCGATGCTCTCGCAGGCATTGCGGCGGGAGGGGATCGACACCCGGCACCTCAGGCAGATCGCGGGCGCGAGCGGACACGCGGTGATACAGGTCGCAAAAACCGGGCAGAACTGCATCATGGTCTACGGCGCGGCAAACGCCCGCGTGGACGCGCCTTTTGCAGACGCGGTGCTGGAGGATTTTTCGGCAGGGGACGTCCTGCTGCTGCAGAATGAAATCAGCGCCATCGGCCATATCATCCGTAAGGCCCATGAAAAGGGCATGACCGTTTTCTTCAACCCCTCCCCCATCGACGGCAGGATTGCGCAGTATCCTCTGGATATGGTGGATTATTTCATCGTCAACGAGGTTGAGGGCGCGCACCTCACCGGCAAACAGGAGCCCGGCGAAATACTGACGGCGCTGCGCGCACGCTTTCCCAACGCCTCCTTCGTGCTCACGCTCGGCCCGGCCGGCGCGCGCTATCTGGGCCGCGACGGAACCATGGCCTCCTGCGGCGTGCTGGATGTGCCCGTGGTGGACACCACCGCCGCCGGGGATACGTTCTGCGGCTATTTCCTCTCATCCGTCTGCGCCGGGCATGCGCCGAAGACCGCCCTCGACATCGCCATGGTGGCCAGCAACATCGCCGTGACGCGCGCGGGCGCGGAACCTTCCATCCCACGGGCGGACGAAGTGGCGGATCTTTATCAAAAAACCTCGGCCCTGAGCAAATCTTAACACGGTTTAGGCACCGCGTTCGCGGTGTTTAGATAATATCAAAAACCTATGGAGGAAACCCAATGAAAAAGCCTGTTCAACTGATTGCCGTTGTGCTGCTGTTGATGCTTCTCTTCACCGCTTGCGGCAGCCCCTCAACGGACGGCGACGGGAAGGGCACCGACCAGCCCGCCGCCCTCAAGGCGTGCTTCATCACATCCACGCCGCGCGGAAACGAATTCACGGACCTCATCTGGTCGGGCTTCCTGCAGCTGGAGGAAGAGGGCTGGGAGGTCAAATGCATCGAGACCTTCGAGACGGCCGAGCAGGCCGAGCAGATCCGCTCGATGTGCCAGGAAGGCTACAGCCTCGTCTACACCCAGGGCGACGACGTCATGACCACCGCCAAGGACATGATGGACGAGCTCAACGAGCAGTATCCCGACACCTACTTCATCTTCCTCGACACCTACGCGAAGACCGAGTACCCCAACACCGTGGCCGTCACCATCGACCCGTTTGAAGCGTGCTTCATCGCGGGCTACGTTGCGGCCTGCAAGTCCGAAACGGGCGAAATCGGCCTGATGATGCCCCTCGACACGCCCATCATGCGCCGCTTCGAGTACGGCTACTATGCCGGCATCGACTATGCCAACGCCCAAAACGGCACGAGCGCCAAGATGACCAAGGCCTACACCAACGACTGGGTCGACACCACCAAGGGATATGAATCCACCATCGCCCTGATTTCGAATTACCCGAGCATCGACGTCATCGTGCAGTGCGCCTACATCTCCGGCTACGGCGCCATACAGGCCTGCGCGGACAAAAACGTCCCCTGCATCGGCGTGGACGACTGGCAGGGCGACATCAACCCCATCGTGTTCTGGTCGGCCGTCAAGTCCATGGACGTCGCGGTCTATCAGACGGCACAGATGTGGAAGAACGGCGAAGAGCTGCCCTTCGCGATGGAATTTGACCTCGCGGCCGGCGGCCTCGCGTATGCGGAAGTCGACCTGCCCAATCTGGGCGACGAGCTCTCGGCCAAGGTCGTGCAGCTCAAGGACGACATCATCTCCGGCCAGGTGGACGTGTTCGCGGGCGCCTACGAGGAGTGGAGAGAGACCAATTTCGACCAATCCGGCGAATAATAAGGCAAAGCGATCGTTTCAATGAGCAGGACGGATCAGGGGAGCGCGCGCGTTTCCCCTGATCCGGCAAAAGAAAATGCGTCCCCGGGAGGGCAGGGAGAGCTATGGGCGAGTCAGAGTATATCCTCGAGATGCAAAGCATCCGCAAGACCTTCGGCGCGCTGGTCGCCAACGACGACATTGCGCTCAAGGTCAAAAAAGGCAGCGTCCACGCGCTCATCGGCGAGAACGGCGCGGGAAAGAGCACGCTGATGAACATACTCACCGCAATCTACAAGCAGGACTACGGCGAGATCATATTGCGTGGGGAAAAGACGCATTTTAAAAACTCGCTGGACGCCGCCAAGCACGGGATCGGCATGGTGTATCAGGAGTTCATGCTGTTTCGGGACCTCACGGTCCTTGAAAACATCATGTACGGCTTTGAGAAAAAGGCGCTGGGCCTTTTCATCGATAAGAAGAAAACCCGCAAGCGGATCGAGGAGATCTGCGCGCGTTATCATTTCAACATCCCGCTGGATGAGAAAGTGAACGACCTGCCCGTCTCCATGCTCCAGCAGGTGGAGATCGTGAAGGTTTTGTATAAGGGCGCCGACATCATCGTGCTCGACGAGCCGACCTCGGTGCTCACCCCGCAGGGCATAGAGGGCCTGTTCGACGCGATACGCTTCCTGACCCAAAACGGGATCACCATCATCTTCATCACGCACAAGCTCAAGGAGGTGTTCGCCGTCGCGGACACCATCACCGTCCTTCGCGACGGCAGGGTGACGGGCAACGTCAACCCGAAGGAAATCACCGAAAACGAGCTTGCAAACCTCATGGTGGGCCGCGAGGTCATGCTCCAGTCCGGCAAGGTTCCGCACGAGCCGGGCGAGGTCGTCCTTCGCGTTGAAAACCTCAGCGTAAAGGACAGGGACGGCGTGGAGCGCGTCAAAAACGTCAGCTTCGACATCAGGGCGGGCGAAATCGTGGGCATCGCGGGCGTGGCAGGCTCCGGCCAGCAGCAGCTGGTGGAGGCCATATTCGGCGCCGCCGCGCCCGAGGCGGGCGGCAAAATCACCTTCCTCGGAAAGGACATCACCGCGACGGATTCGCGCGCGCGGCGCTGTATGGGCATGGGCTACGTGCCGCAGGACCGCTTGGGCGAGGGCGGCAACGCGCAGGGAACGTTGTGGGAAAACGCCATCATGGGCTATCACATCGCCCACGGCTTCAAAAACAAGGTGTTCCTCGACCATAAGGAGATCGACGATTTCACCAACAGGGTCATCGACCAGTTCAAGGTGAAGTCGCAGAGCATTTACGACAAGCTTCGGAGCCTCTCCGGCGGCAACATGCAAAAGCTCATCGTCGGCCGCGAATCGATTCAGGACAACAAGCTGCTCATCGTGGAGGACCCGACGCGCGGTATAGACGTGGGCGCGATAGAGTTCGTTTGGGCGAAGCTATTGAGCATCGCCGGGGAGGGCACCGCGATACTGCTCGTTTCCCACGAGCTCAACGAGGTCATGCAGCTCTCGGACCGCATACTCGTCATTTACAACGGCGAGATTTCAGACGGCGGCAGATACCAGGAAAAGACGGACAGAGAAATTGGACTTTTGATGCTTAGAGGTGGTACGCAAGATGTCAGAGACTAAGAATTTTGACCGCGCCATACGGAAATTCTTCTCGCCGGACGTCGGAATCGGCGTCACGCGTTATGTGATTTCCTTCATCGGCGTCATCATCATCGGCTCTATCCTCATCGCGGCGCAGGGCGAGGACCCCATCCACGCCGCCAAGCTGATTGTAGAGGGCGCGTTTGGCAACATCGTCTCCATCGGCAACACGCTGCGCTGGGCGACGCCCTGCATGCTCACGGGCGCCGCGGCCATCGTGGCATTCAAGTCGGGCGTGACGAACCTGGGCATAGAGGGGCAGATGTATGTGGGCGCGTTCGTGGCCGCGGTGATGGGCTGGCTCATCAAGCTGCCGCCGGTGGTCCATGTGATGGTCTGCATCGTGTGCGCGGGCATCGCAGGCGTGGTGTGGGTGATTATCCCCGCGCTGATGCGCCTGTTCTTTAGCATCAACGAGTATGTCACCACCATGATGATGAACTTCATCGCAACGCTTCTGTGCGATTATTTTGTCATATGGATCATCATTCCGGCGCTTGGCATCACCACAACCACCGCCGCCACGCCCAACATCAGCGACACCGCGCGATTGAGTACGCTCATACCGGGCACCTCCTCGAGCATGGGCTTCGTTCTGGCCGTCGTGGGCTGCCTGCTCGTCTACGTGCTCTACCGCTACACCATAAAGGGCTACGAGCTCAAGCAGGTCGGCGAAAACCTCAAGTTCGCCAAAACCGGCGGCGTCAACGTCAAAAAGACCTTCATCACCATCTTCATCCTCTCGGGCTTCCTCGGCGGCGTGTCGGGCGGCGTGGAGGTGGCGGGCGGCTACTACCGCTACGTTTCCGGCTTCAGCTATACGATGGGCTGGGAAGGCATCATGATCGCCAACATCTGCAACCGCAACCCGATCGCGCTGATTTTCGTTTCCATCGTCTGGGGCGCGCTCAAAACCGGCGCCATGAGCATGGAGCGCGGCACCTCGCTCAACCGCCTGACGGTCAATCTGCTGCAGATGCTCTTTGTCATACTCGTTTCCATCGACTTCGAGGGCATTTACTACGGCCTCAAGGATAAGGCCAAAAAGAAACGGGAAATCAAGCAGCTTCTCGCGAACAAGGGGGAATAAGGGATGTTTTGGGACGTACTTCAATCTTGTTTCAGCCCGGTGGCCTTCGCGGCGGCGCTTCGGCTCTCCTGCCCGCTCATTATCGGTTCAATCGGCGGCTGCTTCAACGAAAAGACCAGCACCGGCAACCTCGCGTATGAGTGCTTCATGCTCGTCGGCGCGTTTTTCGGCGCATACGGCAGCTATCTGACAGGCAGCCCCTTCCTGGGCTCCATGCTCGCGATGGCCTCGGGGCTGGCGCTGGCGGTCATCTACGGAATACTGGTCTATCACCTCAACTGCAACGCGATGATCGTGTCGGTCGCCTACAACAACGCGGCCTGGGCGCTCACGACGCTGCTGCTCGTGGTCGTGTGGAACACGCGCGGCCAGTTCACGGACCCTTCCATCGTCAGCTACCCGAACCTCAACTGGGAATTCCTCAAGCAGTTCCCCACGCTCGACATGATTTTCAACAACAACATCGCCATGGTCTACCTCGCGTTCCTCTACGCGATCGTAGGCTGGTTCGTGATGTATAAGACCCCCTTCGGCCTGCGGCTTCGCGGCGTGGGCATCAACCCCGAGGCGTCGCAGGCGGCGGGCGTCAACGTGCGCCGCTACCGCTGGATATGCCTGCTTATCATGGGCGCGTCGATGGGCGTGGCGGGCTCGTATATGCCGCTGAGCGGCATGTCCCTCTTTTCCGAGAACATGACGCGCGGGCGCGGCTTCCTGTGCCTCACGAGCATACTCGTGGGCAAGGGCAACCCGCTCAAAACCCTGCTCATCGCGCTGCTCTTCGGCTACGCGAACTCGATGACGCTGGTGCTTTCCACCTATGGTATGCCCACCCAGATCATCAGCATGCTGCCCTATATCATGGTGCTCATCGTGCTGCTCTCGGTCGGCATCCGCAACTTCAAGGGCAGCGCCAATATTTCAAGCGACACGATCTGACCTCCCGACCCGATCAGCAACGAAAGGATGAATCGCCATGGTTAAACAGGAGCTTGTACCGGTTGAGGGCGCAAGCTATATCTACCGCTGCGTCCACCGCATCATGGAAGGCGACTGCCAGATGGAGCACGGCCCCATCGAGGTCGCCGTCGGCCCTTTGCTTGCGCAGAAATACTGCGTCACCAACGCCATGTTCTATGATTTCATAAAGGCGAGCGGCTATCGGCCCGCCGACGCGCGCAATTATTTGAAGCATTGGGAAAACGAAAAATACAAAGCGGACGAGGTAGACCTGCCCGTCGTCAACGTGTCCGTCGACGACGCGCGCGCGTACGCCGCCTTCTACGGCATGCGCCTGCCCACGGAATACGAGTGGCAGTACCTCGCCGCGGGACCGGAACATTTTATGTATCCCTGGGGCAACAAAAAGGAATACGCCCGCTGCAACGTGTACGGCACCGCGCCGGAGCCGGTGGACAGCCGCCCCGAGGGCGCGTCCCCCTTCGGCCTCATTCACATGTGCGGCAACGTGTGGGAGTATACCGAGCCCGTGCATTACGACGGGGAGCGCGACCATTATTTCCTCACGCTGCGCGGCGGCTCGTACTACACCGCGCCGGACTACTGGCATGTGGAGTGCGGGGCGCTGCCAAACGACAACCATCTCAAGGTGCACATGCTGGGCGCGGCGATGGATCGCTATGAAACGGTGGGCTTCCGCTGTGTAAAGGAGGGCGTTTGAGATGATCAAACATGATTCCGCCAAAAAGCGCGTGACGCTGGAGAATAATTCTCTGCGCGTCGCGCTCACCTACGCGGACGGCGTGCGCTTTGAGGAATTTTCCAACATCCCCTCCGGCCGCACGGCCAACCGGGAACGCGAAGCCTTTGTGCTCACCATCTACGGACACGAATACACCAGCTGCGACTTCACCGTAAAAGAGGTTAAGACGGCGGGCGATCAAAAGCAGGAGCTCGTCACCTTCCTGCTCGAATTGGCCGAAGAAAAGCTTGCGCTCCGCCTCCACCTCATCAGCGACCGCGAGGACACGATTTCCGTATTGTACCAGTTCCGCGATGGGTACAAGCTGGGCGCGCCGAGCGTGACCGCGCTGCACCTTCCGCTGCTCGCCCTCTTCGAGTCGGGCGCGGGCAGGGACAGCAAGCATTACCCCTCCGGCGTCATGCCCTGCGACAAGGGCGATGTGATGCAGCCCATGATGGAATATTTCCACTCCGCAGATATCCTCCTGCCGCTTGTGGTGAGCGATGAAAACGAAAAGTACGGATTCAGCGTCGGCTTCCCCACGAAAAGCGATTTGAACGACACCGGCGCGACGCAGAACGTCAACAAACTGCTCACGGCCATCGGCAGCGAGGACGAGCTTATCCACCACCTCGTGCGCATCAATCCGGACGACAGCCTCAACGACACGGTGGAGTTGAAGGTCACGGGCATCGCGGGCGGCTGGGCGGAAGCGTTCGACCGCTACCGCGACGAGTGGCAGAGCCGCTATGATTTTGCCGAGTACGAGCGGCCCGACCTCAAGTGGATCGAGGACGGCTGTGTGCACAATTTCGTGTTCCTCTACGGCAAGGAGGGTTTTGACCACGAAAAGCAGGAAATCGACGTGGACGGCCTGATCAAGCAGGGCGAAGCGTTTGGCGGGTACGACACGGTGACCATCTGGAACCAGTACCCGCGCCTTGGTATAGACAAGCGGACGCAATGGGATTTTTACGACGATTTCCCCGGTGGCAGGAAGGCGCTTCGCGCGGCTGTGAAGAAGTTCCACGAGCGGGGCGTGAAGGTGCTGCTGCCCTATATCCCGTGGGATCGCGGCAACGACGAGACCACCAACACCATGGGGGACGAGTTCGCCCGCATCGTGGCCGATACGGACGCGGACGGCTATCAGCTTGACACCATGCGCGATTTGCCCTTCAGCTACCGCAAAAAGCTCGACGACGTGAAGCCGGGCCTGCTGCTCCAGACGCAGCACCACCCCTTGAAAAAACACCCGGTCGAATTCATCACCTCCTCCTGGGACGAGTTCTGGCGCGTAGACCCCATGCCGGAGGCGGACGTGTTCCGCTTTATCTGCCCGCAGCACATCGCGCCCGTCATCTCACGCTGGTTGAGGCTGGAGGACAAGTGGACGCTCATCAAGCGCTGCGAATTCGGCGCCGCGCCCATCGTGATCTGGCAGGATATCTTCGGGCGGTGGATGCCGTTTATCGAGGAGCAAAAGGCGCGCATCAAAACGTGGAAGGCGACCTATATGCGCCATCGCGCCGTCTATCAGGGCAAAAAGCCCATCCCGCTGCTGCCCACGGGCAACGCGGACGTATACTGCAACCTGTTTGTTGCCGATGTGGGCAACGCGCGCATCTATTCCTTCTACAACCACGCGGACGCGGCCCAAAGCTGCACCATGACGCTGTGCCATGGTGCAAAGAGCGCCGAAATCGTTTTGGGCAACGGCAAGGCCGCGCCGGACGGAGCAAAACTGACGGTGGAGGTCGCGCCGAAAGAAGTGCTGCACGTACTGGTAAAATAAAGCACGCCACATGCGGCAGCGGGGTTTAGGGGCAAGCTCCGCCGCCGCGCAGATGATAAGGGTACTAAGGAAAAACGATGAACCGGAGATAAAAGCCATGATTGAACAGAAAACCGTGCGAATCGAGCGGGGCAGCTACATCTTCAGGGTCGTGCACCGCATCATGGAGGGCGACTGCCAGATGGACCACGGCCCGCGCCCGGAAACGGTGGGCCTGCTGGAGGCGGACGTCTATTGCGTGACGAACGCCATGTATCATGAATTTATACGGGCGAGCGGATATGAACCCGCGGACACGCGCAATTACCTGAAGCATTGGGAAAGCAAAAAATACAGGCCCGGGGACGCGGACTTGCCGGTCGTCAACGTTTCGCAGGACGACGCGCGCGCCTACGCGGCCTTCTACGGCAAGCGCCTGCCCACGGAACCGGAATGGCAGTACCTCGCGGGCGGCCCCGAAAAGCTGCTCTGGCCTTGGGGCAATCAAAAGGATTACGCCAAGTGCAACGTCCTCACCGACGCCATAGAGCCGGCGGACAGCCGCCCGGAGGGAAAGTCCCCGTTCGGGCTTTACAACATGTGCGGCAACGTGTGGGAGTTCACCGCCGAAACCCTTGCGGACGATGTGGACACGCATCATTTCATTGTGCTAAAGGGCGGCTCTTGCCACAACGCGCCCTATTACTGGCATGCGGAATGCGGCGCGCTGCAAAACGACAGCCACCTCAAGGTGCATCTCCTGGGAGACGCCATGAACCGCTTTGAAACCGTAGGATTCCGCTGCGTGAAGGAGGTAGGCTAAGATGCTCACATTCGATAAGCAGGCAAAGAAATTCACGATGCAAAACGACGCGCTGCGGCTCGCGGTGGATTTTTCCGACGGCGCACTCATTCGGGAGCTGACCAACCTCCATTGGGGCACGGCGGCGAACCGCGACCGCGAGGCGTTTGTGCTGCGCATATACGGGAAAGACCTGACCAGCCGCGACTTCACGCTGACGGACGCAACAAGCTTCGAGGACGCCACGCAGGACCT
Source organism: Bacillota bacterium (assembly GCA_023393045.1). Classification (GTDB taxonomy): domain Bacteria; phylum Bacillota; class Clostridia; order Christensenellales; family CAG-138; genus Phil1. Next base: position 21,583 of record JAEWMV010000261.1, read on the forward strand.
CGTCACCCTGCTCTTTGAAAACGAGGCCGAAAAATTAAAGGTACGGCTGCATTTCCTCAACGACCGCCGCGCCTCCATCCGCATCCTCGCGCAGGTCTACGACGGCTACAAGCTCGGCGTGCCGTACGAAAGCCGCTTTAAGCTCCCTGTTCTAAACGAACTGGAATGCGGCGAAAACAGCACGCTGCTGCCGCCCGGCTGCCCAATGCGCAACCGCGAGGGCAAGAAGATCATGATGCCGCTTCGGGATTATCAATACAGCTCGGATATACGGCCGCCGATGGTGGTGCTGGGCGCGGACGGGAAAACAGGCTTTTCCGTCACGTTCCCAAGCCTGAGCGACCTCAACAACGAGGGCTCCTCCCAGCTTGTGAACAAACTCCTCGCCACCATGGAAACGGAGGAGGATATCCGCAGCAGCTTCGTGCGTATCTGTCCCGACGCATCTTTTAACGATACGCTGGAGCTTCTCATCACGGGCATCACGCGCGGCTGGCCGGAGGCGTTCGACCGCTACCGCGACTTCTGGAAGACGCCCTATTGCTTCTCGGAATACGAAAAGCCCGATTTGAAATGGTTCAACGACTGCGCCGTGCACAACTTCGTGTTCTTCTTCGGCAAGGAGGGCTTCGACCATGAAAAGATGGAGATCAACGTGGAGGGCCTGCTCAAACAAGGCGAGGAATTCGGCGGGTACGACACGGTGACCATATGGAACCAGTATCCGCGCCTTGGCATAGACCGCCGCACGCAGTGGGATTTCTATGACGACTTCCCCGGCGGCCGCGGGGCGCTGCGCGAAGCGGTGGAGAAATTCCATGCCCACGGCGTGCCTGTATTCCTGCCCTATATTCCGTGGGATCAGGACCCGCACGAGTGCGAAGCCTCCATGGGGGACGAGTTCGCCCACATCACCGCCGACACGGACGCGGACGGCTGGCAGCTCGACACGATGTACAGCATCCCCGTATCCTTCCGCGAAAAGCTCAACAGGGTGCGGTCCGGCCTCGTGCTGACCTCCCAGTTCCACCCGACCAAAAAGCTGCCCATAGAGCTCCTCACAACCTCGTGGGACGAATACTGGCGCTGCGAAGCCATGCCCGAGGTGGACGTATTGCGCTTCCTTTTGCCTATCCACCTCGCGCCGCAGATTTCCCGCTGGGCGCGCTATGAGGACAAGACCCGCCTCATCAACCGCGCCATGTTCGGCGGCGCGCCCATTGTGATCTGGCAGGACATCTTCGGGCGCTGGATGCCCTTTGCGGATGAACAGAAGGCCATGATCAAGGCGTGGAAGGCGGTCTACTTAAAACACAAGGACATCTTCCAGACCGGAAAGCCCATTCCGCTCTACCCCACAAGCGAGAAGAACCTCTACTGCAACGTGTTCACGAACGAAGCGGAGACCGCCTCGATCTATTCCTTCTACAATGACAGCGAGGGGATGATTCAGGGCAGCTGCGCGCTCTGGCATCCGTTCCACAACAGCGCGGAACTGATACTGGGCGAGGGCGCCAAAGCGTCCCTGAAGGGGAACAGCATGCACGTCAAGGTGCCGCCGTTTACGGTAGCGCAGGCGCTGGTACGCTGAGCATAAAAGCCGATTATCGGCAAAATATCCTGCTTATACCGGCAATCGTTTCTTCACACCAAAACCCGGCTCATACGGAGCCGGGTTTTGGTGCTTATTTAAATAAAATCAAAACTCTGTTTATGCGTCGCCCATATCGAGCGCCTGCTCCATCAGCACGGAAACGAGGCCGTGCACGCGGCTCCAGACGAGCTCGTCGAAGCGCGCGTCGTCATGGGGTGCGGAGCCGTTGCCCACGGGCGTAAGCTCGATGCAAAAGCCCGGGCGCAGGTATTCCTGCCGGAACCAGTTTTCAAAGCCCGCGCCGTAGACGGCGGGGTCGCCGGAAACCTCCATCAGCTCATAGCCCGTGACCTCGGAAATGGACTGCGCGATGGGGGCCGCGGCTTCTATGGCGTCCTCGGTGCCGCTGTCCGCCCAATAGATGACCTCGCCCTTTGTGTGGAAGGAAGCGGCAAGCGCGAAGTCGTTTTGCTCGCACAACTGCATGACCGCCTGCACCTCGGGCTCCGTGGCGGGCGCCGTGCCCTTGTACATTTCGGAGCTCGGCACATCGGTGTTGCTCGCTTTTTCCTCCCAATGGCAGGGATACTGCCGGTTGAGATCCACGCCGTTGATGTTGGCCTTCCACTCGGCGTAGGTATCCTTCAGCATGCGCATGCCCTTCACGCGCTGCGGGTCTTTGGCGGCGTCCGGGCCGTTTTGCACCAGGTTCACGCCGTCCGGATTGACCATGGGCACGATGTAGAGCGTCACGGAATCCAGAAGGTTCGCACTGCCCTGCGCGGCTTGCATGTAGGCGCGGGCGTATTCGTCCGCGGTTTCCATCAAGAATGTGCTCGTGATGTATTCGCGCGCATGGTGCGCGCCCAAGAGCAGCACCTTCGTGGCCCCTTTCCCCAGCTTGATGAGCGTGAGCGCGCGCCCTTCCACGGATTGCCCCGCGGAAGTGACCTCCACCAGACCGGGGTACGCCGCCGCAAGCTCGCTTGCGTCCTCCACAAGCATTTCGTATGTGTAGGTCACGTTGGGCTCAACGAGACTGACGTACGCCTGCGACTCCTCTACGCCGTCCGCGGTTTGCGTTACGTTGGGCAGCACTGTGTATTCCGTCACCTCGATCGGCCTCGGCGGCTTCTGCCCGCAGGCTGAGAATAGGACGCAGCCCAGCAGGAGAAGAGAGAGCTTTCGCATGGCGCCTTTTTTTATATTTTTCATTCGCAGCATATTCATCATATTAAAATAACGCAGCAGACGGCTTGTCCGTTGCATGCCTTTTTCTGCCTGCGGGCCTGTTTTAAGCAGACCCACGGATATGATAC
>JAEWMV010000016.1 GCA_023393045.1 Bacillota bacterium
GGACTGGAGCACGGCGGTGCGCTTCGGCCTTGGCTTCACGCCCGACGCGTGGGAGGCGGCGACCGGGTACTTGAAAGGCAAGGGCTTCTCTGACAGGGAGCTCATCGACGCGGGCGTGGGCATCAAAAACCGTGCGGGCGACGGGTGCTACGATGCGTATCGCGGCAGGCTGATTTTCCCCATCATCGCCACCAACGGCAGGGTGCTGGGCTTCGGCGCGCGCACCATGAAAAAGGACGAGCAGCCCAAGTACATCAATACGGGCGACACGCCCGTTTACAACAAGCGCAACAACCTTTACGCCATGAACATGCAAAAGGGCCTCAAAGGCGAGCTCATCATGGTGGAAGGGTATATGGACGTGATTTCCCTCCACGCTGCGGGGGTGACGAACGTTGTGGCCTCCCTCGGCACGGCCATGACCCGGCAGCAGGCACAGCTTGTCAAGCGCTATACCGACAGCGTCTACCTTTGTTACGACGGGGACAGCGCCGGGCGCAACGCCGCTTTGCGCGGCATAGAGATCCTTTCGGCCGAAGGGCTGGATGTGCGCGTGATCTCCATTCCGGGCGAGATGGATCCGGACGATTATGTGCGCAAGCACGGCAAGAACGCCTTTTTGAAGCTGCGAGACGCGGCGCTTACCGGCAACGGCTTTCGCCTTGAGAACATGGCGCTGCAGCATGATCTCACTACCGAGAACGGGCGGGAAGCTTTCGCGCTCAAGGCGTGCGCGTTCGTTGGCGCGCTGCAGCCCGTGGAGCGGGAGCGCTACGCCCCCTTCATCGCGAAAAAAACGGGGCTTCCTCTGGACGCGGTCAAGGCGCAGTGCGGCATGGCGGGCCCCGCGCCCGAGAATATCATTGGAAAAAATCGGAATACTAGGGCTAGGCAATCGGGCGAGGTGCTGCCGGAGGCGGATAAGACCGAAAGAATGCTTGTTTCCTGCATGCTTACGGGCATGGAGAACGCCGCCTACGTGTCCGAGCGGATGGCCGCAGAGGACATCGCATTTTCCTCGGAAGGGCTGCGTGAATTCGCGGACGCGCTGCTGCTTGCGTATGTCAACGGGAGCGAGCCCGATTTTGCCGCGATACTCTCCTCCCTTGCCGATGCGAGCGCCGCCGCCGCCGTTTTGTCGGACGAGCCCATCGCGGGCGACGCGCGGGCGGTGGCGGACGATTGCGTAAAATCGCTTGCCATGCGCTCCCTCGAGGCGGAGATAGACAGGCTCGGCCGCGTCATAGAGGGGGCGGAAGGGGAAGAAAGGGCGCACGCGATGCAGATACTTCGCGAAAAAAGCAAAAAACTGCTGCAATATAAATAAACTTACTAGTGAGGGAGTGGGCGCTTTGGAAAAGAAGGAACCCAAAAAGACGAAGATAGAGGAGCTCGTTGAGCGCGGCAAAAACAAGGGCGTACTGACCTACAAGGAGGTCATGGACGCCCTGGAGGAGCTTGAGCTCGACTCCGATCAGATCGAGCGCCTCTATGACAGGTTCGAATCGCTCAATATAGACGTCGTCGAGGAAATTGAAGTCGCGGAGGACATCAACGAGGACATTTCAGAGATCGAGTCCGACGTTGCCACCACGGAGGGCGTCGCCATAGACGATCCCGTGCGCATGTATCTCAAGGAGATCGGCAAGGTGCCGCTTTTGAACGCTGCGGAGGAAATAGAGATCGCCAAACGCATGGCGGAAGGCGATCAGGAGGCCAAGCAGCAGCTTGCGGAGGCGAACCTTCGCCTTGTCGTGTCCGTCGCCAAGCGCTATGTAGGACGCGGCATGCTTTTTCTCGACCTCATTCAGGAGGGGAACCTCGGCCTCATCAAGGCGGTGGAGAAGTTCGACTTCCGCAAGGGCTACAAGTTCTCCACCTACGCCACGTGGTGGATCCGTCAGGCCATCACGCGCGCTATCGCCGACCAGGCGCGTACGATACGCATCCCCGTGCATATGGTGGAAACCATCAACAAGCTCATCCGCGTGAACCGCCAGCTTTTGCAGGAATACGGACGCGAGCCGCGTCCTGATGAGATCGCGGCAGAAATGGGCATTTCCGAAGAGAAGGTGCGCGAGATCATCAAGGTTGCGCAGGAACCCGTTTCCCTTGAAACGCCCATCGGCGAGGAGGAGGACAGCCACCTCGGCGACTTCATCAAGGATGAGGACGCGCCCGCGCCGGACGATATGGCTTCCTTCACGCTCCTGAAGGAACAGCTTATGGAGGTGCTCGACACGCTCACCCCGCGCGAGGAGAAGGTGCTGCGCCTGCGCTTCGGCCTGGACGACGGCAAGGCCCGCACGCTCGAGGAGGTCGGCCGCGAGTTCAACGTGACGCGCGAGCGCATCCGCCAGATTGAGGCGAAGGCGCTGCGGAAGCTTCGCCACCCCTCGCGCAGCAAAAAGCTCAAGGACTTCCTTGAATAATTGAGTTTCCATCCTCCGGGGACGCGCAAACGTCCCCGGCTCAATATGTTCGGTCATAAAGGAGACGGCGTTTATGCAGTTCAAAATGATCCATGAAAACTACAATGTCCTCGATCTTGAAAGGTCGCTTGCGTTCTATCAAAAAGCGCTGGGTCTTTTGGAAAAGCGGAGGAAAAGCGCCGAAGACGGCTCGTTTATCATCGTCTATATCGGAAACGAGGCCTCTGATTTCGAGCTGGAGCTCACGTGGCTGCGGGACCATACGCAGCCTTATGACATCGGCGAGGCCGAGTTCCATCTCGCCTTCAGGACCCCCGATTTCGACGAGGCGCACCGCCTGCACGAGAGCATGGGCTGCATCTGTTATGAAAACGAAAAAATGGGCATCTATTTCATCGAGGATCCGGACGGTTATTGGCTGGAGATCCTGCCCGAAAGAAAACGGCCCGCCTGAAGCATCGGTATACAAATGCGTAGTTTTTTTGAACTTTCTGTGTAGGAATCAAGCGAATCCGTCCGCTTCCATTGACACGGCAATGGAGAGCATATAAAATGGTTTTGCGTGCCAATCATTTGTTTTTATTGAAAACTTAATACCATGATGTTGATACGCATGCAGCGCTGCCTGAAAATAAATTACAGAAAGGAAGCAACCGGTTGAGCGTTATCATTTCCAAGCTGAAAGAGGTCCTTTTTTCCGTTTTGCCGATTACCGCAATCGTCATCCTGCTTCATTTTACGCTTACGCCCATCGAGACGCCCATGCTCATCCGATTCCTGATCGGCTCCGCGCTGATCATCATCGGCCTTACCATTTTTCTCATCGGCGTCGACGTTGGCATCACCCCCATAGGCAACAAAATAGGAACCAGCATCGTCAAGTCCAACAAGGTGTGGATCGTGATCATCGCAGGCCTGCTGCTGGGCTTTTTCATCTCGATCGCGGAGCCTGATCTGCACATACTCGCGGGTCAGGTCGACACGGTCACCTCGGGGCTCATCGCAAAGAACGCCATCGTCATCATCGTATCTCTGGGCATTGCGGTTATGCTCTCGCTGGGGCTTGCGCGAATCGTCTATAACTTCCCGCTCTATATTTTGCTGACGATTCTATACGGCATTATCCTTATACTTTCGTTTTTTACCTCGCAGGAGTTCATGGCCGTCGCTTTCGACGCTTCCGGCGCGACGACGGGCGCGCTGACAGTGCCGTTCATTTTGGCGCTGGCCATAGGCGTATCGCGACTCAAAAAGGATTCCAAATCCTCGGAGAAGGACAGCTTCGGCCTTGTCGCAATCGCCTCCACCGGCGCGATCATCGCCGTGATGCTTATGAGCATCGTCACCAGGACGGATAAGATCACCGGCGCGTTCGATGCGACGGAATCGCTATCGGCCAATATTTTTGCACCGTTTATCGAGAAGCTGCCCGCCCTCGCGGGCGAGGCCGCGGTTTCGCTTATTCCCATAATCATCGTGTTCGTCGTATTTCAATTCGTTTCATTCAAGCTGTCGAAAGCAAGCGTGCGAAAAATACTTTTTGGCGTGCTGTTTACTTTGATCGGCCTGGTTCTCTTCATGCTGGGCGTTAACGCGGGCTTCATGCAGGTGGGCAGCGAAATCGGCTTCCGGCTTGCGTCGATGGAAAACCGCGTCTATGTGGTACTCGTCGGCTTCGTGCTGGGACTCGCCACCATACTCGCGGAACCCGCCGTGCACGTATTGACCAATCAGATCGAGGAAGTGACGAGCGGCTATGTGAAAAGGACGGCGGTCATCGCGTCTCTTGCCATAGGCGTTGCCGCGGCGGTCGCGCTCTCGGTCGTTCGCATACTGGTTCCGGGCATCAAGCTCTGGCATTATCTGCTGCCGGGGTATATTATATCTATCGGACTTTCCTACTTTGTGCCCAAGCTGTTCGTGGGCATCGCCTTCGACTCGGGCGGGGTCGCGTCCGGCCCCATGACAGCCACGTTCATACTTGCCTTTACGCAGGGCGCCGCGGAGGCGACACAAGAGGCGAATGTGCTGGTGGACGGCTTCGGGGTCATCGCGATGGTGGCGCTTGCGCCGCTCATCGCCCTGCAGGTGTTGGGCTTGATTTTTAAGCTGAAATCCAGAAAGGAAGGGGTGAATGCGGATGCAGTATCCTCATGAGGCGCCGTCCATCGAGCTGATCTGCGTGATCGTCAATTTCGGTTCGGCGAGCAAAATAGTCAAAGCGGCAAAAACCTTCGGCATCACAGGCGCGACGGTAACGCTGGGTCGCGGCACCGTCGGCCGGGGCATTATGAACTACCTGGGGCTTTCGGATATACGCAAGGAGGTCGTCTATATGGCGGCCGTCAAGGAGGTAGGCGACCGCGCGCTCGCTTCGCTCAACGAGCAGTTTGAGTTCGACAAGCCGAACCACGGCATCGCGTTCACAACCAC
>JAEWMV010000017.1 GCA_023393045.1 Bacillota bacterium
GAAGTAGTTCTCATAATCCGTCTGATAGCGGATGATGCCCAGGTCGAAGCGCCCGACCGCGACGTTTTCAATGGTCTGCATGGAGTTGGTTTCGTGCAGGGCGACGTCGATTTCCTTCTGCGCGTCAAGCTCCGCGACAAAGCGCGTGAACGCGTGGGAAATATAGCTGCCGCGCGGGATGGAAATGCGAAAGCGCTGCCTGTTTGCGTCCTCCGGAATATAGAGCTGCTCCATGCGCTCGATCTGCTCCATGATGTTCTTGGCGTACAGGAGGAACTCCGCGCCCTTGGCGGTGGGCACCACGCCCTTGGACGTGCGCTCGAATATGGCGATGCCAAGCGTATCCTCGAGCTCCTTGATGGCCTTGCTCAGGTTCGGCTGCGCCATGAACAGGTTTTCGGCGGCCTTCGTGATGGAACGCGTGCGCTCGACCTCGACCGCGTATTTAAAATGAAGCGTGTTCACCGTATCCCCCTTTTGCCCACTGCTATTATTGGGCGATCCTCTCCCCCAGATGCTTCAAAAGCACCGCGAGGGAAGCGGCCATGTTTTCGTTCTGTATCAGGATATCCTCCGGCGCGCTCAGATGCGCGGGCGCGAAGTTCCAGATTGCGCGTATGCCGCCCGCCACGAGGCTGTCGCAAACGCCCTGCGCCTGTGCTGCAGGCACCGTGATGATGCCCACGCGGATCTTCATCCGCCGGCACAAGTCGCTTAACTGCGTCACGGAAAAAACCTTTTTGCCAAAGATCTCCTGTCCGACGACACTCTCTTTTACATCGAAGGCCATCACGATTTTTATGCCGTAGTCGTCGAAACCCTTATAGGAGAGGAGCGCGCGCCCCAGCGAACCCGCTCCCACGAGCACCGCCTCGTTCAGGTTCCGATAGCCTAAAAACCGCTCCATGTCGGCGATCAGCTCCGTGATGGCAAAGCCGGTCTTCGGCTTGCCGCCGGTCGAACTGACCGCGGCGAAGTCCTTCCTGACCTGCACCTCGTTGAGCCCCATAGCCTGCGCAATGGCGGGCGCGGCGACAATGGCGCTCCCCTCGCCGCGCAGCTTTTTTAAATATTCCAAATAATAGGGCATGCGCTGCAGCGCCTGTTTGGAAAGCGCAACCGGCCTGTCTTTTTGCGCGCTCATATCAGCTCTCCTTTTCAGTACTTGATTATCGATATTATATTACCGAAACGAGTGCTTGTCAAACCTGCCGCGCGAATCGCCTCATCGCATTGCCTCCATATTTTCAGCGAAAATCTTCCTTATCTTTTGCGCCGATCGCGTCACATACGCGTATCCCCGCCCGCGTGTGCGCCCAAAGTCGTTTTCTTTACGGCGATGACGCACAGCCGTCCCTTTCCTTGCTCATCGGCAAGCGTCACGGAGAGCCCGGCGTCGGCGAACAGACGGAAAAGCTCCTCGCGGCCATAAACCCGCATGCCGTCGATTTTTCCCGTCCAGGTTTCATCCGCGGGATCGCATGCCTCGTTGCAGATCAAAAAGCTGCCGCCCGGCTTGAGCACGCGGTGAACCTCCCTGAAGTCGCCCGCGATATCCGGCCAGAAGTATATGGTTTCAAACGCCGTAACCGCGTCAAAGGCGCCGTCCCCATACGGCAGCGCGCTCACCGAGCCCTGGCGTATCTCACACCGCTTCCCCAAATCGGCGCGGTTCTTTTTCCGGCTGACGACAACGCTTTGCTGCGAGTGGTCTATCCCTTCCACATGCCCCTGCGGGCACATGGCAAGCAGCCGCTTGATATTCGCGCCCCCACCGCAGCCGATGTCCAGCACGCGAGCGTTCCCGGGTATGCGAAGGCGCGATAGGCCCCATACGCTGACGTCTGCGTGCCCGACATTCATGCCCGCGAGCATCAGCTTTCCCCCGAGGCCTTCGGGCTTACGGCAATTCTGCATAAACTTATTGGCCATGTTTGCCTCCTTTTGATTGTCATATCGGCGCTTGCGCCTCCTGCTGCGGGCAAAATAAATACCCTATACCGCGCAGGGCGCTTCCGCCGTTTCCCCTCTGGGCCTGAAAAAGCCGTCAAGGCGTCTGCTCCCCGCACTGTTTAAATCGTATGCGTCATCCACCGACCCGTTTTCAATATGGATAACATAGTCGCAGGTCTTCAGGATGAGTTCCATGTCGTGGGATATGATGACAAGCGTTTTGCCCATTGCCTTGAGCTGCCTCAGGCTTGAAGAAACCTGCTCCATATGCCTGAGGTCAAGCCCGCTTGTCGGTTCATCGAAAACGATGATCTCGCGCTGCGAGGCGATGGCGGCCGCGATGGCCACCCGCTGCTTTTGCCCGCCGGAAAGGGACATGGGGTGCAGCTCCTTGAGTTCCAGCAAGCCCAGGCTTTCAAGGATGGCTTCGGCCCTTTGCACGTTTTCCTCCTCCATGCTCAAGAGCACCTCGTCGAGCACGCTCTCGGTGAACAACTGATGATTCACATCCTGCATCACCATATACGCCTGCCTGATGCACTGCTTTTTGCGGTATGTCCTGCCGTTCATGCGCACCGTTCCGTTAAACCGTTTGTTCAACCCGCACAGGCAGCGCGCGAAGGTGGATTTTCCCGCGCCGTTGTGCCCGACCACCGCGATGATCCGCCCTTTGGGCAGCGACAAAGCGCCGAGGTCGATCGCCCTCGGGCCGTTTTTATAGGCAAAGCAAAAATCGGACAGATCAATGCGCTCCTTCGCGCCGCTTTCCGCTGCGGCGGGCGCCGTCAGGCCTTCCAGAGATAAGGGCCTAAGGCCCATATCGGCCAGCTCTCCGGCGGTCAGCTTTTTTGCTTCCTCCATGGTGAATTCCCGTTCTATTGCGCCCTCACGCATAAAGATCATGCGATCCGCAAGATCCCGGAGGTAATAGAGCCGGTGCTCGGCGATTAGGATGGTTTTGCCCTCGCCTTTCCAGTGGGCGACGATTTGGGCCAAATCGTTGGTCGCCCGGGCGTCCAGGTTGGAGGAGGGTTCATCCAGCACGATGATATCGGGGGACGCGGTATGCACGCAGCCGCAGGCGATTTTTTGCTTCTCGCCGCCGGAGAGCTTGAAAATGCTGCGCTTCATCAGATTTTCAATATGTAAATGCGAGACGGTCCGGGCGATGCGCGCTACAATTTCGTTTGCGGGAAACCCCTGATTTTCGCAGCCGAAGGCCAGCTCCGAGTCGGTGTCCACGCAGAAAAATTGGGAGCGCGGGTTTTGAAAAACGCTGCCGACATGCCTTGCGATTTCATACAGCGGCATTTTTGCGACCTCCTTGCCGCAAATGAGCACTTCTCCGGACAAAGCGCCCTCAAAATAATGCGGAATCAGCCCGTTTACAAGGCGCGTCAAGGTGGTTTTGCCGCAGCCGGATTCGCCGCACAGCAGCACCACTTCACCCTTCTTCACATGAAGGCTGACATCACGAAGCCCCCGGTCCTGCGTTCCGCTTTCATATTGGAAGGAAACATGCCTAAGCTCTATCATCACATTTCTCCTTATAAGAGTACATAGAGGGAAAACACCGCCGCGGAGACGGCGATATAAACGATATCCGCCGCGGAAAACCCGATTTGGCAGATGTTCGTGCGCTTTGCCGGACTTCCCATGCCGCGCGTCAGCGCCGAGCCGGAGAGTTCCTCGCCGATTTTGACGCAGAAAATGAACAGCGGAACAAGCCTGTATTCCAAAAGCGCGGCCGGGCCGCCCCGCGTTTTCCCCAGGCTTATGTTGCGCATCCTCATGGCGTCGTTGATAGAGGCCGATTCCTCCCCGATGGTGGGGAAAAAACGGAACATCACCGAAAACGGTATGATAATCTGCCTGGGCATACGCATCCGCTCCATGGCGGCGACAAACTCGCTCACGGTAGTAGTGGAGAGCAGGAAATACCCCAGCAGCACCGCGGGCAGCATCCTGCAAACCACGCCCGTGAGCATGACGATGAGGATATTCCACGCGCCGGGCATGGTATCCACTAACATGACGTCGCCCAATAATGCCACAGCATAAACCAGCGTCCAGATGGCGGCGCTTTTATAGCGTCCGCTCAGCGCCAGCAGCGAAAGGGGGACTGCCGCCGTCAGCGCGAGCACATACCATTGGCTCATTGTGAATGCCGCAATATTGATCATCAGCATGACCAGCAGCTTCGTCCGGGGGTCGAGCCTGATGCCCCCCTCCTGCGCGACGCTGCGCATATAGCTTTCCCGCATGAAAAATCACTCCTCTCGGCGGAGCCCGAAAGTTGGCTTTCGGGCTCCGCCCGGCTTCTTCGCCCTTAAGCGATGCCTGCTTTCCTGAAGTGCTTTTTCAGCATGGCGAATCCAAGAAACGCGCCGATTACGCCGCCGACAATCGCCATGATCGGGAACGTCCACGAAATTTTATCGAACACATCAAACGTCGCCCGCATGTATTCCACGCCCATGCTGTCGGTCAGGAATTTCTCAAAGGTGTCCTTCATAATCCAAAATGGCATCAGCATCCCGACGAGCCACAGGCTGAAAACCGCGTAGCCCGCTACCGACGCCTTGAAGCTTTTGTATTTGCCCGCCATGAAAATCAGGTCGGCCAGCAGTCCGAAAACAACGCCTGTAATAATCGGCACGAAGGTATGCCCCGTGAGCGTCATCAGTATGCCGCAGATCGTACCCATAATGGTCACCATGCCCAGGCACTTCACCTTCGTGAGGAAAAGCATGAAGGGTATCCCGCAC
>JAEWMV010000050.1 GCA_023393045.1 Bacillota bacterium
GCCCGCGGGGCCGGAGCCTATGACGGCGACCTTTTTTCCGTTAAACGGCGCGACCTCGACCGGCGTTTCCCCCTGCGCCATGGCGTAGTCGGAAACAAAGCGCTCAAGTCGGCCGATGCCCACGGGCTCGCCCTTTATGCCGCGCACGCACTTTTCCTCGCATTGGGTTTCCTGCGGGCAGACGCGGCCGCACACGGCGGGCAGGGAATTGGTTTCGCGTATCTTCAGATACGCGCCGATGAAATCGCCCTTGTTGATAAGGTCGATAAATTCCGGTATCTTCACGTTGACGGGGCAGCCCGCCACGCAAGGCTTGTGCTTGCAGTTGAGGCAGCGCGAGGCTTCCTCAAGCGCCATCGCCTCGGTGTAGCCCAGAGCGACTTCCTTAAAATTGGCGGCGCGCTCCTTTGCGTCCTGCTCGGGCATCGCCGTTTTTTTCAAAGCCATGTTAGCCATTGCGCACCTCCCCGGTCAGGCGGCAGACATGCCGCTCAAGGCTTTCCGCCTCTTCCTTGCGGTACATCGCACCGCGGCGCAGCGCCTCCTCAAAATCCACCTGATGCCCATCGAAATCCGGCCCGTCCACGCAGGCGAATTTGGTTTCGCCGCCGACGGTGACGCGGCAGCAGCCGCACATGCCCGTGCCGTCCACCATGATGGAGTTCATGGAGACGACAGTGTGGATGCCATAAGGCCTCGTCATATCGGACACAACCTTCATCATCATCACGGGGCCGATGGCCACGACGAGGTCATAGCGCTCCCCCGCTTCTAAAAGCTCGCGCAAAACGTCCGACACAAAGCCTTTTTTGCCGTTGGAGCCGTCGTCCGTCGTGATAAAAAGCCTGTCCGACGCGGCGGCAAACTCCTCCTCGAGCATGATGAGTTCTTTATTGCGAAAGCCCACGATCATATCCACATGCGCGCCGTGCTCCTTCAAGGCCTTCGCCTGCGGATAGGCGATGGCGGTGCCGAGCCCTCCGCCGATGACGGCGGCGCGCTTTACGCCCTCAAAATGCGAGGCCGTGCCCAGCGGGCCTACGAAATCGGCGAGGGAATCGCCGACATTGAGCAGCCCCAACTGCTTCGTGGTCTTGCCGACCTCCTGGAAGATGATGGTCACCGCGCCGGATTCCCTGTCGTAACCAGCGATGGTGAGAGGTATGCGCTCCCCGTTCCCGTCGATGCGCAGCATGATGAACTGGCCCGCAAGCGCCTTATGAGCGACATGGGGCGCGTCGATCACGAGCAGCTTGACATTGGAACTGAGCACGCGCTTTTCGCGTATCGTATACATCGCGTAGGCTCCCTTCTCCTGTGTAAGCGGCAATTATGCCAACAAGCATGATTTTAACACCGAAGCGCGCCCTTTGTACACCCCCAAGGCGACAAAAAGCGCGCTTTGCATTTGTTTCCATCACCATTGGGGCAGATAATCCGCAAAGCCCTCCGGATGCTTTTGATGCCACTCCCACGCGGAGGAAATCATATCTTCAATTTCGGTATGCTCCGGCGTGAAGCCCAGCACGCGCGCCGCTTTTTCGTTTGAGGCGACGAGCGCCACGGGGTCGCCCGGACGCCTTCCCGCGCGTTTATGCGGGATGGGTCTGCCCACGACTTTTTCCGCAGCCGCGAGCACCTCTTTTACGGTGAAGCCCTCGCCGATGCCGAGGTTCAATATTTCGCTCTGCCCGCCTTTTATGAGGTAGTCCGCCGCGAGCGCGTGCGCGCGGGCGAGGTCCATGACGTGTATATAATCGCGCACGCAGGTGCCGTCCCGCGTGGGATAATCGTCCCCGTAAATTTCAAGCGCCCGGCCTTCTCCCAAGGCTGCTTTGAGCACGAGCGGAATGAGATGCGTTTCGGGCGCGTGATCCTCGCCGAGTTTGCCGCCCTCGAGCGCGCCGCAGGCGTTGAAGTAGCGAAGGGAAACGTATTTCATGCCGTACGCGCGGTCGCACCAGGCCATCATCTGCTCCATGGTCAGCTTGCTCGCCCCGTAAGGGCTTGCGGGCTTTAAGACCGCGTCCTCGGAAATCGGCACGCGCTCCGGCTCGCCGTATACCGCGGCGGAGGAGGAAAAGACGATGTTCTTCACGCCGTGCGCCGCCATGGACGCGAGCGCCGTGCACGTGCCGCCCACGTTGTTGTCGTAATACTTCAGGGGACTGCCCACGCTCTCGCCCACGAGCGAGTATGCGGCAAAGTGGATGACGCAGTCAATGTCAAACGCGTCGAAGAGCGAATCCATAAAAGCGCGGCTTCGGATATCCCCCTCGCGGAAAACCGCTTTCGGGTGCACCGCCGCCTGGTGGCCTTTTTCCAGATTGTCCGCCACGACCACATCGTAGCCCTTCATGATGAGTTCGTATACCGTGTGCGAGCCGATGTAGCCCGCGCCTCCCAGCACCAGCAGCTTTTTCATGCCTTGCTCCCTCCGTTGAGCGCATAGCCGCCCGCGGGCCGGATGTTGACCCTGCGGCAGGCGGCCCCGTTGTTCATGAACCTGTTCATGGTTTTTCTGTATTCCTCGGCGAAAGCGTTTGGCACAAGCGCCTGTATGGTGCCCGCAAAGCCCCCGCCGTGCACGCGCCACGCGCCGCCGACGTTTTCAAGAAGCCTTTTTGAGACGGCGAGCGCGAAGGCCACGCTCCTCTCCTGCCCCTGATCCCCGGGGTAGATGTTTTGCAGCAAAAGCTCCGAGGACGCGCCGCTCTCCCGCATGAGGGCGGCAAAGCGCGCCATGTCGCCGTTCTTCAAAGCCTGCGCTTCTTCAAGCGCGCGGCGGTTTTCCGCAAAAAAGTGCATCGCGCGAAGCGCGGCCCTGTCCCCCGCCGTTTTTCTGATGGAGGGCAGCTTATCATAAAACGCCCCTTCGTCCACATCACGGAGCACTTCCCCGCCCAGCGCCTTGGCGACGGCGCGCATCTCGCGCGGTATGGCGGCGTATTCGTCCGTAAGGTCCGCGTGGCTGCCGCCCGCGTCTGTGATGAAAAGCCGGTAGCCGGAGGCGCTCAAATCGAGCGCGATCCTGTCTATGGCAGGCTTTTCCGGATCAATAAAATCGATGGCGACGACCCCGCCCTCGGCGCAGGCGGTTTGATCCATCATGCCGCAGGGCTTATTGAAATAGACGTTTTCCGCCCTGTGCCCCGCGCGCGCGAGCCGCACGGCGTCCACTTCGCCGCCATTGTAGAGCGCGCTGAGTATCGTGCCTATGAGGATTTCATACGCCGCGGAGCTTGAGAGCCCTGCGCCCACGGGTATGGAGGACACGAGCGCCGCGTCGAACCCGCCGATATGATAGCCGAGTCCTTTGAGCGAAGCCGCAACGCCGCGCACGAGCGCGGCGGAGGTGCCTTCCTCTTCCTTTATTTTATCCAAAGCTTTGATGTCTATGTCGACATCGGGCATGCCGCGCGAGCGTATGCGCACGCGGGAATCTTCATTGGGTGAAACCGCGGCCACGATGTCGAGCGTGACCGCCGCCGCGAGCACGCGCCCGCGCTGGTGGTCGGTATGGTTGCCGCCAAGCTCCGTGCGCCCCGGCGCGCTGATGAAAGAAAGCGGCCTTTGTCCGCCGAAAAAGCGCGAAAAAGCGTCGAGCGCAAGCATGTATTGCTCGCGAAAGCCTTCCTCACCCGGATAGAGTGCAGAAAGCTCCCTATCGCATTCACCCCGCGCAAGGGAGCGCGCCCATTCCGGCGCCGTTTTTGTCAGCATACCGGTTTTCCCCCGTCAATTGCTTTCATAAAGATACCATAGCGCCGCCTTTTTGTAAACGCGCGGTAAAAGCCGGGGAAAGAAGGGTCGGTTCTTGTTGAGCGGTGTCGGTTCCTGTAGTAGAATGAAGCTGAGAGTATATTTAGGAGGTATAAAAAGTGGAAGAATACATCTTCATCGGGCTGGGCGCCCTCGTCGTGGTGCTCCTGTTCATC
>JAEWMV010000131.1 GCA_023393045.1 Bacillota bacterium
GCCTACGAGTGCGCGGAGCAGACGGGCATGCATGTCAATGAGGACCATTTCGTCATTGAGGTCATCGACCCCGATACGGGTGAGGTGCTGCCCGAGGGGACACAGGGGGAACTCGTGTTCTCCTGCATCACCAAGGAGGCGTTCCCGATTCTTCGCTACCGCACGCGCGACATCGGCGTGATTACGCGCAAGCCCTGCTCCTGCGGGCGCACGCTTGTGAAGATGACCAAGCCGCGCGGAAGAACGGACGACATGCTCATCATTCGCGGCGTCAACGTGTTCCCCTCGCAGATTGAAACCGTGCTCCTCGAGCATGGCTACAGCGCTAATTACCAGATTGTGGTCGACCGCTTCAGCAATTTCGACACCATTGAGGTGCGCGTGGAAATCAGCGGCGATATCTTCTCCGACACCGTCAAGGCCATCGATAAGAAGGAGAAGGAGCTGGAGGGCGCGCTGCGCACGCTTTTGGGCATCGCCGCTAGGGTGAAGCTGATGGAGCCAAACACCATAGAGCGCTCCATGGGCAAGGCCGTTCGCGTTGTGGACAAGAGAAAGCTATTGGATTGAGGAGGCCGCATATGGTACAACAACTTTCCGTATTTCTTCAGAACGAACCCGGCAGGCTCGCCGCGATCACCCGCGCGCTCGCGGACGGCGGCATCGACATCCGCGCTCTGTCCATTGCGGACACGACGGATTTTGGCATACTGCGGCTTCTGCTGAGCGACGCGAATCACGCGAAAAGCCTGCTTGAAAAACAGCATTACGCCGCGGGCATTACAGAGGTGGTCGTGGTGGCCGTGCCCGACGTACCGGGCGGGCTTGCGGGCGTACTCTCGCTTCTTGCAAAGGGCGGCGCTGACATCGAGTACATGTATTCGCTCATCGGCCGCGGGGAGAGCAAGGCGTATATGGTGTTCCGCGCGTCGGATGAGAAAAAGCTGTTGGACATTCTCGCGCAAAACGGCATCGCCACGGTATCCGAGGCGGAGCTTGGCGTCCGCTGAAGGCGGAGAGAAGAGGTTATAGGATGAAAGAACTCAACAAAACATCGCAGCGATTTACGGATTCCGTCATACGGCGCATGACGCGCATCTCGCTTGAGTACGGGGCAATCAACCTCGCGCAGGGCTATCCTGATTTCGACCCGCCCAAGGAATTGACCGACAGGTTGAAAGAGGTTTCCACTGAAGGCCCGCACCAGTACGCCGTCACCATGGGCGCGAAGAACTTCCGCGACGCGCTCTCAAAAAAGTGCGGCCGCTATATGGGGAAAACACCCGACCCGGACACGGAAATGGTCGTCACCATCGGTTCCACCGAGGCGATGGTGGACACGCTTTTCGCCCTCACCAATCCCGGCGACAGGGTGATACTGTTTTCCCCCTATTTTGAGAACTATACCGCCCAGCTTTATATGGCAGGCTGCGAGCCCGTGTTCGTACCCCTCGTGCCGCCGGAGTTCAATTTCGACGCGAACGCGCTGGAAGACGCTTTCAAAAAGGACGTCAAGGCGATTTTGATCTGCAATCCCTCCAACCCTACGGGCAAGGTGTTCACAAAGGAGGAACTCCAGAGCATCGCCGCGCTCGCCGTACGCTACGACGCGTATGTGATTATGGATGAGGTGTATGAGCACATCGTCTATGCGCCGCATGCGCACGTTTACATGAACAGTCTGCCCGGCATGTGGGAGAGGACCGTGTCGTGCAGTTCCCTCTCCAAAACCTATTCCATCACGGGTTGGAGGATTGGCTACGCCATCGCGCCCGCGCGCATCATGGATAAAATCAAGCAATATCACGATTTCAACGCGGTCGGCGCGGCCTCGCCCCTGATGGAAGCCGCCGTCGCGGGGCTGACGCTGCCGGAGAGCTATTACGGCGCGCTTGCGGCGCACTACGCCCATATGAAGGCGCTCTTTACAAAAGGGCTTTTGGACATCGGCATCCCGTATACCGACCCGCAGGGCGCGTATTTCGTGCTGGCGGACATCGCACGCTTCTTAAAGCCGGGGCAGAGCGACGTGGAGTTCTGTGAAAAACTGGCGCGCGAGGTCGGCGTGGCCGTCGTGCCCGGAACCTCCTTCTTCAAGGAGGAGGTGAACACCATCGTCCGCATGCACTTTGCCAAGAAGGACGAAACGCTGAATCTGGCGCTCTCGCGCCTCTCGGACATCCGCAGGAAGATGAGCTGAAGAGGATACATTATTATAATGAAGAAGGATGATTCGGCCGGCAGGCTGAACCACCCTTCTTTTATCCCAAGACTGATTTGTTATTTGAAGTATTCCACCGCGCTCTCAAACAGGCCCATGTCGTAATTGCCCGACACATTCTTGTATAAATCATGCCCGACACGCTCGCTGTGGCCCATCTTGCCCAGTATCCGCCCGTCCATGGAAGTGACGGCCTCTATGGCCGCATACGAGCCGCTCGGGTTGAAGCGGATATCCATGCTGGGTTTGCCCGCTTCATCAACGTATTGCGCTGCAATCAGCCCGTTTTGGATAAGTTCCTTCAACGCGTCGGCCATGCACAGGAAGCGCCCCTCGCCGTGGGAAATGGGCATGGAATAGATATCCCCGACCTGCGCGCGCATAAGCCACGGGGATTTCACAGAGCATACGCGCGTGCGCACGATGCGGGACTGATGGCGGCCGATTGCGTTGTAGGTCAGCGTGGGGGAGGCGGGGGAAGGCTCCGTTATGCGCCCGTAGGGCAGCAGGCCCAGCTTGACGAGCGCCTGAAAACCGTTGCAGATGCCGAGCGCAAGCCCATGTCGCGCGTCGAGCAATTTCATCAGCGCATCAGCGATGAGAGGGTTTCGCATGAACGCGGCGATGAACTTGCCGGAACCGTCCGGCTCGTCCCCGTTGGAGAAGCCGCCGGGGATGAAGAGCGCCTGCGCCTGATCGAGGCGCGCGGCAAACTCACGTATGGAAGTGTCGAGCGCGGCGGGGGAGAGGGTGTTCACGACCAGCACGTCCGCGACGGCCCCCGCTTTTGTGAGAGCGCGCGCGGACTCGTATTCGCAGTTCGTGCCCGGGAAAACGGGTATCAGTATGCGTGGCTTGCCGCCGCATGTCGTTTTCGGACGAACCCGCGCCGACGCCCGGTAAGAAATGGTTTCAACCTCCCGCGGGGGTGTTTTGACCCTTGTGGGGAAGATATCCTCCAAAACGCCGTGATAGACGGCCTCCAGTTCATCCATATCGACGCGCTCATCCCGATGGACGAGCGCGCGTTTGGCGCTCGTGCGCCCGAGCGGGCGGCCGATATCGGCTTTATTGTCCAGCTCAATTACGAACGCGCCGTAAAGGGGCGCGAACAGCTTGCTTATATTATTATAGGAAGCTTCATATTCAAACCCAAAGCCGTTGCCAAGGCACATCTTAAAGACGGCCTCCGCGATGCCGCCGCTGCCTACGGCATAGGCCGCATGCGCTTTTTTAGAAGATGCAAGCGCGCGCACCGCGGCAAAGACCGCCTTTTGGGAATTCGCATCCGGCAGGCCGTCGCTTTGATAGTCCGGCGCGAGCAGAACGACGTTTGAGCCTTCACATTTGAATTCGGGAGAAATGACTTCACCTGTTTTGGAGAGCGCAACCGCGAAGGAAACGAGCGTGGGCGGCACATCCAGCGGGCCGAAGGAGCCGCTCATGGAATCCTTGCCGCCGATTGCCGCCACGCTGAAATCAAGCTGTGCCTGCAGCGCGCCCAGCAGAGCGGCTGCGGGTTTGCCCCAGCGCGAAGGGTCGCTTCCGGGCTTGCCGAAGTATTCCTGAAAACTCAGATAACATTCCTCAAGGCCCACACCCGACGCGATGAGCTTTGCGAGCGCGCTGACCACGGCCGTATACGCGCCCGCATAGGGGGAGGCCTCTGAGAGATGCGGGTCGTATCCCCATGCCATGAGGGAGCATGCGTCGGTTTCCCCATCTAAGATGGGGAACTTCGCTGCCATGGCCTGTATGGGCGTCAACTGGCGCGCACCGCCAAAGGGAAGAAGCACCGTGTTCGCGCCCACTGTGGAATCGAAACGTTCGCTCAAGCCCTGCCTGGAGCAGATGTTGAGGTCGGATAGTAGCGCTTTCATGGATTTTTCAAAATTACATTGAGGCGCTTTGCGCGGGAGAGCGCCGGGCGCTTCCACATGCGCTTTGGCGTGTTTCCTCGCGCCGTTGCTGTCGATGAAGCTGCGGGGAATATCGACGATTTTCTGGCCTTGCCAGCGCATCGTAAGGCGCGCTTCGCCAGTTATATGCGCAATGACGGTCGCCCCCAGATTTTCTTCATTCGCAAGCGTGATGAAGGCGCTTACATCCTCTTTCGCGACCACGACTGCCATGCGCTCCTGGGATTCGCTGATGGCAAGCTCCGTGCCGTCTAACCCCTCGTATTTGCGCGGCACCGCGTCGAGGTCAATAGAAACGCCGTCGGCAAGCTCACCGACCGCCACGGCCACGCCGCCCGCGCCGAAATCGTTGCAGCGCTTGATGCGCCTGGCCGCCTCGGGGTTGCGAAAGAGCCGCTGCAGTTTCCTCTCCTCGGGCGCGTTTCCCTTTTGCACCTCCGCGCCGCAGCGGGAGAGCGATTCTTCCGTGTGCGCCTTGGAGGAGCCCGTCGCGCCGCCGCAGCCGTCCCTCCCCGTTCTGCCGCCGAGGAGGATGACAACGTCCCCGTCCGCGGGCGTTTCACGCCGCACGTTCTTTGCGGGAGCCGCGCCAATGACCGCGCCGACTTCCATGCGCTTTGCGAGGAAGCCCTCGTGATAGATTTCATCCACAAGCCCTGTGGCAAGGCCGATCTGGTTGCCGTAGGAGCTGTATCCCGCCGCCGCGGTGGTAACAATCTTGCGTTGCGGCAGTTTCCCCGGAGGCGTTTCGCTGTACGGCCTTCGCGGGTCGGC
>JAEWMV010000205.1 GCA_023393045.1 Bacillota bacterium
GCCCGCGCCGTTTTCGCCCATGAGCGAGTGGACGCTGCCGGCGCGGATGTTGAGGCTCACGTCGTCAAGCGCCCTCACGCCGGGGAACTCCTTTGTAATATGCTGCATTTCGAGAATATACTGACCCATGATGTCTCCCATTCTGCCCGGAGCGGATAAAAAAATACGCGGCGGACGCGCCATGCGGCGGAGGCAATCGATATGCTTATGAAAGAGGGGACTGCCGCGGCAAACCCGGACAGTCCCGCTTTATTCACTTTACCAAATCAGGCGTTTTAGCGTCAAGCTCAGGCTCACGCGCCTGTGAAGATGGCGTACGGGATACGGATTTTGGCCACGCCCTCGTCCACGTTGAAATCGCCGGTGTCGGCCATGAGGTCCTTGCCCGCGCCGATGTTCTCGGCGAGGTAGAGGATGCCGTCGGCCATGCCCTGCGCGTCCTGCTTGATGGTGCCGGTCATCTTGCCGTTGGCGATGGAATCCTGCGCCACGGCGGTGGCGTCCACGCCGAACACGGGGATATAGCCCGCGCCCTCGTCGCCCGTGTTGTAGCCCTTCTCGTTCATGGACTCGATGGCGCCCAGCGCCTGGTCGTCGTTGTTGGCGATGATGATCTCAATGTCGCCGTTGGTGAGCGAGTAGGTGGTGAGCGCCGTGTCCATCAGGTTCTTGGCGTTGGCGGCCGACCAGTTGCCGTAGAGGTAGAAGGGGCTCACACCGTCGTCCGGCTGGGTATTGTCGGTCTGGTTGGCGGCGGAAGGCACCAGCACCGCGGAACCGAAGAGCTCGTTGGCGTTGGAAACGCTGTAGAGCGTGCGGCCGAAGGCCTCGGCGTTGCCCAGTTCGCCGCGGAACATGATGTAGGTGATCTTGCCGTCGTCATTGAGGTCGTAGGTGTTGAGGTTGTCCCCCTCGGAGAGGAAGTCGTAGATCATCTGGCCCTGCATGTAGCCGGCCTCGTCCGCGTCCGTGCCCACGAAGCAGCACTTGTCGTAGCTGTTCACGACGGCGTCGGAAACCTCGCGGTTGAAGAAGATCACCGGCACGCCCTTTTCCTTGGCGGCGTCCACGATGTTCTGGGCGGCCTCGTCCGAGCCCGTGGTCACGATGTTGACGATGAGCAGGCTGCTGCCCTGCGTGAGCGCGGTCTCAACCTGCGTGGTCTGCTTGGCCTGGTCGCTGGCCGCGTCGTAGAAGGTGTAGTCGATCTTCTTCGCCTCGAGGCCTTCCTCCATGGCCGCGCGCACGGAGCCGATGTAGGTGTCCGAATAGTCATAGAAGAATACGCTGACGTTCAGCTCGCCGCTCTGGGCGCCTTCACAGGCAAACGCGGAGAATGCCATTGCGAGGACCAGCAGGATAACCAATGCTTTTTTCATGATTGTTCCTCCTATTCGATGTGCGGGTATGACCCTAGATATTACTGTAATACGGCGCGCGCCGCAAGGCCATACGAAATCGTCCGCAAAAGCAATAAAATCATACGGATTGTCCGTCATAAATTTACACAAAACCCGTCATTTCCCGCTTTTGAGGTCGACCAGATCCGCATAGGTGACGATGTGCATGGGGATGCGCACGGACCTGTCCTCCCGCACTTCGAGCGTGTCCGCAACGTCCGCCCCCGTGGCAAACGCGTAGGCCGCGTCAAATATCGCGCGCGCGTGCGCGGGCAAATCCATGTCGACGGTGCCGAGCATCTTGCCCGCTTCCACGGCCGCGCGGCCCTTGTCCGTGCCGTCTATGCCCACGATGTTTGAAAACGTAAGCCCCAGGCGCTCCACGGCGTCCGCCGCGCCAAGCGCCATGTCGTCGTTGTTGCATAGGATAAGCTCGATTTCGCTCCCATACGCGCGCAAATACCCTTCCGCGAGCGCGGCGGCTTGATCGCGGTTCCAGTTGGCGATGCCGCCGTCCAGCTTTTCCACCGCAAAGCCCGCCTCGCGCAGCGTTTCCACGGATACTTCTGTGCGTATGATGGCGTCCTGGTGCCTTCTTTCCCCCTCGAGCATGATGTATTGTATGACGCCGTTGCCGTCCAAATCGATGCTTGTGGGGTCGGCTTCGTAGCTGTTTATCACGATCTGCGCCTCAAGCGCCGCGCTCTCACGCGCGTCCGAGCCGACGTAGAGGATTTTATCCCACTTGAGCATGTCCTCACGGACGGGCTCGCGGTTGAAAAACACCACGGGCACGCCCGCGTCCCGCGCGCGGTCTATGATGTTCGCCGCGTCCGTCCTGTCCACAAGGTTCACGCAGAGCACGTCGTAGTCGAGCGCGAGGAAGCGCTCGATCTGCTCGTTCTGCGTGGCCTGGCTCTCCGCCCCGTCGGCGACGGAGATGTTCACGCGCACGCCCGTTTCGGCCTCGAAATCCGCCGCGATCTTCTTGAAGCTTTCCATCATGGCGGAAATGAACGTATCGTCCGCCTTGTAGACGCACACGCCTATTTTGACCGTCTCCGGCGCGCGCGCGTCCCGGCACCCTCCGAGGAGGGCGCAGCAGAGGAGTACGAGCGCCGTCAGCGCGGCAAAAATCCCTTTGGACTTCCCTTTCATGTTCCTCCTCGCTTTCCCTTACCCGATCGGAAAAAGTATCGTCGACATGGGCGCCTCGTACATATTCTCCGCGCGGGCGATGAACGGGGCGAGCCGGATTTCCTGCGCACGCGCGCCGTCTATGCGCGCCGCCGCGTCCGAAAGCGCGAGATAGCCCGCGTCAAACGCGCTTGCGAGCACGAGCGCCTCGATATGCCCGCTCTCCAGCGCGTCCCGCAGAGAAGGATCGTACCCCATGCCGTACACGAGCGCGCCCTGCGTCCAAAGCCGCGCGAGGGTGAGCGAGGCGGCGGGATCGAGCGCCACGTAGACCAGACCCGGCGTGAGGCGCACGATGTTTGCGGCGCGCACGATGTCGTAGGTGAAGCCCGCGTTCTCGAGCGCGTCGCGAAGGATGCCCTTTCGCGTGGCGCGGGTCGTGCGGGACTCCCCCGCCTCCACGAGGATGAGGCTTCGAAGCGGCTGTTTTTTGATTTCCTCAACCAGTGCCTGCGCCTGCGCGTCGACGTCGAGCGACACGGCGCTCATCCATTTGCCGGTATTGACCGCGTCCCCCACGAGCACCACGGGCACGGCGATGTTCATTTCGGCGAGCCAGTCGCCTGCGGCCCGGTCGTTCCCCAAACAGAGCACGACCGCGTCCGCGCCGTTGTTGACCTCGCGCTCGAGCGCGGCGGCTTGCGCGGCCTCGTCTGCGCCCGAAAGGGTGACGATGTGCACGTCCGCATTATGCTCTATGGCGGCGCTGTTGAGGCCTTTTTCAAAATTGGCGTCCTCGCGGCAGAGTATGACGGATATGGCGTACACCTCCGCCTCCGCGCCTGAGGCGAGCGTCTGGTAGGCATAGAGCGCGGCGACGAGGACAAGCAGCGCCAGCACCGCAAAGAAGATGCGTTTTTCCGTTGCGCCCATGCTATTTCGCCTCCTCGTCCGCATACGGCACGGCGGGCAGGTGCAGCGTGATGGTGGTGCCCGCGTCCAATTCGCTTTCTATCGTAACGCCATACGCGTCCCCCGCGTAGAGTCTGATGCGCTCGTTGACGTTCTTCAAGCCCACGCCCGAGCCCTTTGAGATGGGGAAATGCTCCACGAGGAGCCTGTCCACAAGCTCCTGCGGCATGCCGATGCCGTTGTCCGAAACGGAAATGAGCAATTCCCCGTTCTCCACACGCGCCAGGACGCGGATTTCCCCATCCCCGTCCATGAAGTCCATGCTGTGGTAAATGGCGTTCTCCACGATGGGCTGCACGACGAGCTTGATGACGGCCAAATCGAGCGTTTCCTCCGCCGCGTCTATTACATAGGTGAACTTGTCCTTATAGCGCATCTGCTGGATGGTGAGGTAGTTGCGCGTATGCTCCAATTCGTCCCGCACGCAGATGAAATTGCGCCCGCGCGAAAGGCTGATGCGAAAGAGCCTGGCAAGGGCGGTGACGATCTTCACCGCCTCCCCGGGCTTGTTTTTTTCGATCATCCAGACGATGATGTCGAGCGTGTTGTAGAGGAAATGCGGGTTGATCTGCGCCTGCAGCGCGTCAAGCTCGTGCTTCTGCTTTTCCTCATGCTCACGCACGACGTCGAGGTTGAGCTTTTTGAGCTGATCCACCATTTGCTGCACGGAGGAGCCGAGGCTTTGCACCTCGTAGGAGCCGCCGATGTAGATGGCCTCCCCTTCGCCGCGCTCGAGCTCGCGCACGGAGTTTTCAAGCTGCCGTATGGGGCGGGTCAGGCTGCGAGAGATGAGCGCGTTGATGAGCACCAGCAGTTCGAAATAAACGAGGAATATCATGAGGAGAAAGAGCAGATCGCGCACGGTGTCGAGCGTCAGCCCCACCTGCGGGATCACGCCTACCACCTTCCAGCCCGTGTAGCCCACCGAGCGCACGACGAGGGTGCTGCGCCCCTGCTTCGTTTCCAGGGTATGGCTGCCGTCGGGCAGGGCAAAGGCGTAGTCGCTGTGCTCCGTGAAGCGCCCCGTGGCGATGAGCTGCTGCTTTGGGTGATAGAGTATCGTTCCGTCCGCCCCCATGAGGTAGATATAGCCGCCGTTGACGAGCGCGGTGTTGGCAAAAAGCTCCGCGATGCCGCCGTATTTGAGCGTGATGAGCAGCACCCCCTGCTCGGTGCGCGTGTCGTAAGTGAGCTCCACCGCGCAGGAGAGGGAAACGACGTAGCTGTAGCTCCCATCCGTGCTCACGAACATGTTCTGCACGGTGGGATTGGAAAAATGGATGTTTTCGGTCTGTTCCAGCGCGCGGGCAAACCACTCGAACCCCGTTGCGTTCACGCCCGTTTTGAGCGTGGAGGGGGGCGCCGTGGCGAGCACCTTGCCCGAAGCGTCGAAGAGCACGATGTTTTCCACCAGCGTGGTGTTGTTGTCGTAGAGCAGCTGGAGCTTTTCGCCTATGGCGTCCGCCTCGGGGTCAGCGTTCTTGATGACGCCGTAGGAGATGGAGTCCGAAAGGCGGATCATGCTGCGAAGATAGGAATTGAGGGAGGAGTTCACCTGCTCCACGAGCTGCTGGTTCTCGCTTCTCACATTGAACTGGAGCTGGCTTGAAAAGCGCGCGTAGAAGGTGAGGCCGGAGAGCACGATGGCGATGAGCGCGGAGAGCGTGAAGCTCACGAACACCGCGTAGCGTATGCTGCCGTTTACAAAGCGCTCGTAGAGGCGCCGCAGGGGCCCCGGGCGCGCCTTCATACGCCGTCCGCCTCCCGGCGCCTGTAGCGCGCGGGCGTCACGCCAAAGCGCCGTTTAAACACGTGGGAAAAATAATTGGGCTCCTCGTAGCCCACCTCCGCGGCGACGCTGAGCGTCTTCATGGCGGGATCCTGCAGGAGTATAACGGCGTGCTCCATGCGCACGTCCGTCAGGTACTGCACGAAGCTCCTGCCCGTCTGCTTTTTGAACACCTCAAAAAAGTACGAGCGGCTCACATGCAGGTGCGCGCACACGTCCTCTGCGGAAAGGGAGGGTTTGGCGTAATTCTCCTCAATATAGCGCACGGCCTGCTCCGCGAGGAGCTTTGGCATGCTCTCGCGCCTGCGCGATACATAGCCGTACATCGCGGCGCATATGTCGCCAAGCCACGTCCGAATGCCCTCCGTGTCGGCGGGCGGCGCGAAGCGGGAGGCGATGCGCTCCGTCAGCTCCGTTTCCCCCGAAAGGCCGTATTGCAGCACGATGCGGTTGAGGGAGTTGCATACGGAAACGAGGTACGCCTGCTTCTGCCACGCGTCCTGCGTTTGCTCGAGCGGGCGCATGAGCCCGTCCACCACGGTTTCCACCTGGGCAAGCCCTCCCGCGCGCATGGCGGACAGGAGCATCTGCTCGCTGCGCTCGTCGAGCACGGCGGGCTGCCCGGCGTCCGTTTCCGCATCGCCGATGTAGATGGCGCGCCCAAGCCCCGGCTCGCCCCTGTAATCGAGCGCGGCGCGCGCCTCGGCATAGGCTGCGGGCGTGTCCGTAAGCGAGGCGTAGCGCTTGCTCACGCCGCAGGCGACGCGGATGTCCAATATCCTGCGGCAGCGCACGCAGATGTCGTTTCCGATCAATACCGCGCGGCTCACGGGGTCTCCTCCTTCCCACGCGGTCACGGCGACGATCTGCGAAAGGCCGGAGCAGAGCGCAAAATGGCAGCGCCCCGCGAGCGTTTCCTCAACGATCTGCAAGATGGAGATGGGCACGAGCTCGCCCTCGAGGGCTTGCTCACGCGCGCCGCGAAGCGAAATGTCGAACACAAGCAGCAGCTTGCCGGGCGCTGAATCGATGGCAAGCCCGTAGGCCGCCACGGCGTTTTCAATTTCCTCCGCACCCATGCGCCGCCAGAGAAGCTCGCTCAAAAAGCGCTCGCGCATGGCGGGCTTCGCGCGCTCGTACTGGGCGCGAAGCATGGCGATGTCCCGCTTTTCGTCGTTTTCCCGGTCAAGCTGCGCGCGCATGCGGGCAAGCACGCCCGAAAGCTCCCCGGCGTTGACGGGCTTCAACACATAGTCGGTCACGCCCAGCTTGATCGCCTGCCGGGCATAATCCGCATCGTCAAACCCCGTGAGGATGACCACCTTCGCGCTCGGGTGCAGCGTGCGGAACTCACTAATCATGCTAAGCCCGTCCATGAAGGGCATCTTGATGTCGGTCAAAAGCAGGTCGACCTCGCACGATTCAGCCTTTTCTATCGCCTCAAGCCCGTTTTCGGCCACGGCCTCCACCTCGAAGCCGAGCGTCTCCCAGTCGAGCTTTTGGACAATGCCCTCGCGCATTTCGGCCTCGTCGTCCACGATCATGACCTTGTAGTTCTTCATTAAAACACCTCTGTGAAACGTGATCTGCATCAGGATGTGGCAATGCTTTTATCCCGTCCATTATAATATATCCCGCGTTTATGTGGCAATGGGCGGGGGTGCGCGCAAAAACGCGTTTCAGGCTGTTTTTTCCAGTTTCAATTTGCTATACTTGTGGAAAAGGCGGGGCATACTTCGCCCGATTACCTGCATGAAAGGAGCAATGCATATGAAAATACTCGCCATCGCCGGCTCGCTTCGCAAGGATTCCTTCAACCGCCAGCTCGCGCTGCTCGCCAAGGACGCCGTGGGCGCGCGCGCCGAATTTGAGCTGCTGGAATACGCGGACGTGCCGCTTTTGAATCAGGATGATGAATTCCCCGCGCCGGAGGCGGTAACGCGCGCAAGGGAGGCGGTGAAGGGCGCGGACGGCATATGGTTCTTCACGCCGGAATACAATCACTTCTTCCCCGCCCCGCTCAAGAACCTCATCGACTGGCTCTCGCGCCCCGCAGGCGAAACGCAGCCGCAGGTGCTCGCGGGCAAGCCTGCCGCCATCAGCGGCATTTCGCCCGGCATGGGCGGCACCGTGTGCGCGCAGGACCACCTCGTGACGCTTTTAAGCTTCCTCAACGTCAAGGTGATGAACGCGCCGCGCCTTGTGATCCCCAACGGCATACAGCAGCTCGACGAAAGCGGCAGGCTCGCCCTCACCTCCAGCGCGAAGTACCTCCAGCGGCAGGCGGACGCGTTTATTGAATTCATCGGAAAATAACAGGCTTCACGCCATATAAAAAAGCCCCTTTTGGGGCTTTTTTATATGGCTCGGTTTATTTACGCCTTCTTCGGCTTGCCGCGCAGAAGGCATACGATCTCGTGCGCCCAGAGCGGCACCGTGGAGATGGCGACGAGTATGGCCCATTCCTTTAAGGTGAGCTGCGTGGTGACGAACACCTTCACGAGGAAGGGCACCTCCGTCACCGCGACCTGCAGCGCGAGGCCAAGGAAGAAGGCGAGTATCATCACCTTGTTTTCAAGGTGGTTCATACGGAAGACCGACACATCGGTGTTGCGCATGCCAATCGCGTGGAAGAGCTGCGACACGCCCAGCACCGTGAAGGCGAACGTCTGCGCGCGGGAGAGCAGCGCCCCGTCCGCAAGTGCGGCGATGATACCCGAAAGGGTCACGGCGGTGCCCTGCGCGGCGATGTGCGTGATCGGCGCGTAGAGGAAGGCCGCGAGCGTGATGGCCGCGATGAGCGCCCCATAGAAGAAAGTGAGCGCGAAGCCGCCGTGGGCAAAAAGGCTCTCACTGGGGTCGCGCGGGGGCAGCTTCATGATATAGCGCCTGTCGTTGGGGTCAACGCCCAGCGCAAGGCCGGGGAGCGAATCCGTAATCAGGTTCACCCAGAGGATGTGTATGGCGCGAAGCGGGGAGGCGAGCCCCACGAGTATGGAGAAGAACATCGTGATGATTTCCCCGAAGTTGGAGGAGAGAAGGAACAGCACGGACTTCTTGATGTTGGCGTAGATGCCGCGTCCCTCCTCGATGGCCTTCTCGATGGTGGCAAAGTTGTCGTCCGCCAGCACCATGTCCGCCGCGCTCTTGGCGACGTCCGTGCCCGTGATGCCCATCGCCACGCCGATGTCCGCGCTCTTTAAGGAAGGCGCGTCGTTGACGCCGTCCCCCGTCATGGAAACGATGTAGCCCTTGGAGCGCAGGGCGTTGACGATCATCACCTTGTGCTCGGGCGACACGCGGGCGTATACGCAAAGCGCGTCCGCGCGCGCGGCAAGCTCCTCTATGGTGAGGCTGTCGAGCTCCTCGCCCGTGATGCACTCATCCTGCCGCGAAGCGATGCCAAGCTCCTTTGCGATGGCAAAGGCGGTGTCCTTATGGTCGCCCGTGATCATGACGGTGCGCACCGACGCTTCGCGGAAAATGCGCACGGCCTCCTTCGCCTCGGGGCGCGGCGGGTCGATCATGCCCACAAGGCCCACAAAGGTCAAATCCTCCTCCACGGGCTTGCCCTCCCCCTCGCGCACGGCAAGGGCCAATACGCGCAGCGCATTTGAGGACATTTCGCGCGCCGCCGCGTTGATGTTTTCCCGGTCCCGTTCGGTGATGGGGCGCGCCTGCCCGTTTATGGCGATGCCCGTGCAGCGCTTGAGCAGCTGGTCGGACGCGCCTTTTGTAAAGGCGATTTTTTTGCCGTCCACGGTGTGCTGCGTGGTCATCATCTTGCGCATGGAGTCGAAGGGCAGCTCGTCCACGCGGGGCATGGCCGCCTCCAGCTCCTTTTTGCTTAACCCCTTGCTCCTGCCCATCTCAACGAGCGCGATCTCCGTCGGGTCGCCCAGCGCCTGCCCGTTTTCAACGGAGGCGTCGTTGCAGAGCATGAAACCGCGCAGAAAGGAATTGTGGGCGGAGCAGTCGAGGTTTTCCATATCGCGGATGGCCTCGTCCGTATAAAAGCGCACGACCGTCATCTTGTTCTGCGTGAGGGTGCCCGTCTTGTCGGAGCAGACCACGCTCACCGCGCCCAGCGTTTCCACAGAGGGGAGGCGGCGCACGATCGTGTTGACCTTCACGAGCCTCTGCACGCCCAGGGCGAGCACGATGGTCACAACCGCGGGCAGTCCCTCGGGCACGGCGGCCACGGCGAGGGAAATGGCGGTGACGAGCATTTCAATCACATCGCGCTTTTGGATGAGCGCGATAACAAAGAGCAGCACGCACAGCGCGATTGCGATGATGCCAAGCAGCTTGCCAAGGTCGGCAAGGCGTTTTTGCAGGGGCGTCTGTTCCTCGCCCGCCTCGTCGATCATGCGCGCGATGCGGCCGATTTCCGTATCCATGCCCGTGGCGGCCACGATGCCCTCGCCCCTGCCGTAGGTGACGCTGGTGGTCATATAGGCCATGTTGAGCCTGTCCCCAAGGGGCAGCTCCGCCTCGGCGGTGAAAGCCGCGTCCTTTTCAACGGGCACGGATTCCCCGGTGAGCGCGGATTCCTCGATCTTCAGGTTGGAGGAGAAGGTGAGGCGAAGGTCGGCGGGAATTTGCCTGCCCGCCTCGAGGATCACGAGGTCGCCCGCGACGAGGTTTTCCGCCGGAATTTCGCTCACCACGCCCTCGCGCTTGACAAGGGCCGTGGGACTGGAGAGCTTTTTGAGCGCGGCGAGCGCCTGCTGCGCCTTTCCCTCCTGCACCACGCCAATGACCGCGTTTAATACGATGACCACGAGCACGATCACCGCGTCCCCGTATTCCCTGAGCAGGAGCGATATCACGGCCGCAGCGAGCAGTATGTAGATCATGGGCTCGTTGAGCTGCTCATAGAACATGCGCAGCACGGATTTGGGCTTTTTTTCCGTGAGCGCGTTTTTGCCGTTCTCCAGCAGGCGCCGCTGCGCCTCGGCGCGGCTGAGGCCCTGCGCCGGGTCAGTATCGAGCGCGCGCACCGTCTCCGCGGCGGTGGACTTTTCAAACATGGTTGTTCCTCCGTTAGTTTCGGTTATAAAAAAAGGCTCTTAGCACGGCGCAATGCCGATGCTAAAAGTCTGGCTCACCCCGTTCCCCCCGGGGCTGCGGAACCAGGCGTTGCCGCCACGATGTTGCATTCCGCAATTGAAGCTACTCCCTTTTATGTAAGGATACCCTGTTTCAAACTTCCTGTCAATACGGCGCAGCGCGCAAATTGCGCAAAAGCCCGCAAAATCTAGCAAAATCTACATCATCCACTTGAATCGCATCGAAAATCCGCCTATACTATATTTGGCAAATCAACCTGGTTTGCCGGTGTGCGCGCGGCAGCGGCGGCGCAGGGGAATGCGTCGGTCTGTCCGTGTTTTGTTGTTGCCCGCATGCGGCCGATGCGGCCTTGAACGCAGGGGCGCATGCACCCCTCGCGCGAACCGTCAGAAGAAGGTGTTAGGTATAGAAACGATCCTGTATGTCGAGCTCAATTGCTTCGCGCTGGCCATCCTTCTGCTCATTTACCTGAACCTGCGCCGCTATATCAATAAATACCTGCTGGATCAGAACATCTTTCTGATCATCATCTATGTGAACGCGCTCGTGCTCGTGCTCGACACGTTCATGTGGCTGCTCGACGGCGTGGAGGGCTCCGCCGCGCGCGTGGTCTACTCCGCCATCACCACGGGCTATTTTCTGCTCAATCCCCTTTTCTGCGCGCTTTGGTATCTGTACATGGAATACTATATCAAGGGAAGCAGGACGCGCCTCAAAAAGCGCACCGTCATCGCCATGATTCCAGTCGTGCTACTGGGCGTGGTTTCGGTTTTGAGCAACTTCAACGGCATGGCCTTTCGCATCGACGAAAACAACATCTATCACCGCGGCCCTTACTTTGCGGCGCAGGGGGTCATCTGCCTGCTCTACCCCATCTATACGGCCATTTTTACCATCGCAAACAGAAAAAAACTGCAGCGCAAGGATTTTGCGACGTTGCTCTTCTTTCCTGTGCCGCCCTTTATCGGCACCGTCATCCAGATGCTTTTCTACGGCGTGTCATTGATCTGGACATGCACGACGATATCCTCGCTGCTCATTTTCATCAAATACCAAAACAGCCAGCTGAACACGGACTACCTCACCGGGCTTTACAACAGGAGGCAGCTTGACAATTACCTGCACACCAAGGCCCAGAATGCAAACGGCAAGCTGCTCGCGGGGCTGATGATCGACCTCAACTTCTTCAAGGCCATCAACGACACCTACGGCCACCACGCAGGCGACGAGGCGCTCACCTACGTGGCCGACATATTGAAGGAGACTTTCCGCGTGAGCGACTTCATTGCGCGCTACGGGGGGGACGAGTTCATCGTGATCATGGAAATCAACAGCCGGCAGGACCTCGAGCGCGCGCTCGCGCGGCTGCACGAGAACGTGGGGAAGTTCAACGCCAAAAAGCTTGCGCCCTACGCGATAAGCCTGAGCATAGGCTGCGACATCTGCCCGGACGCGTGCCCGGACACGGCGCGCTTCATCAAGCGCATCGACGCGCTGATGTATGAGGACAAGAACAAGCAGCACGACGAGGACGACGGGATACCCAAATTTTAGAACAATGCGGCGCTTCGTGCGGGGACAATCTCCCCGCTTTTTTTATGACCGCAGCTAGCAAAGCTCAAAGCTGTTTTTATCAAAGTGCAGCGCGCCCTCGTCCCGCAGCCTGGAAAGCTCCGCGGAAAGGCCGCTCCTGTCCACAAGGAGATAATCCGCAAGCTCCTGCCTGTTGAAGGGGATGGT
>JAEWMV010000010.1 GCA_023393045.1 Bacillota bacterium
ATCCCGCACATCGTCAGCCTGATCATCATGGAGGCGGCCCTCGTGATCCCTTATTCGATCAGCAGCGAGGTATTCCTGAGCTTCATCGGGGTAGGCATGCCGGTGGACGCCGTAACGCTGGGTAACATCGTCAATCAGGGACGCAGCTCCTTTGCGCTGCATCCGTATCAGATGCTCCTGCCAACAGCCATCCTGTGCGTCATAACGGTTGCGTTCTATGTGATTGGCAACAAGTTCGCAGATGCCTCCGACCCGCGCAACCACGTCTGAGGGGTGAATTATGGGGAATGTGATATTATCGGCAAAAGACATCGAGATTAAATTCAGCCTGCGCGACAAGGTGCTCACGGCCGTGCGGGGCGCCACGCTCGACCTGTACGAGGGGGAAACCCTGGCGATAGTGGGCGAGTCCGGCTGCGGAAAAAGCGTCTTTACAAAATCCTTTATCGGAATGCTCGACAAAAACGGCTGGGTCTCCGGCGGCAGCCTGTTGTATCGCGGGGAAGATTTGACGAAGCTGAAAAACGAGCGGGACTGGCTGCGCATCCGCGGAAAGAAAATCGCCATGGTTTTTCAGGATCCCATGACAAGCCTCAATCCGGTACGGACCATCGGCGAGCAAATTGCCGAGGTGATTACATGGCATTTTGGTGCGGAGCATGATCAGGCGAAGAAGGAGGCGATAGAGATCCTGCGCCGTGTCGGCATCGGGGACGCGGAGTGCCGCTATCACCAGTATCCGCACGAGTTTTCGGGCGGGATGCGCCAGCGCGTCGTGATTGCGACCGCCATTGCCTGCCGGCCGGAAATCCTCATTTGCGACGAGCCGACCACGGCGCTTGACGTAACGGTGCAGGCGCAGATCCTGAAATTGATTAAGCAGCTCCAAAAAGAGCTGAAGATGACGGTCGTCTACATTACGCACGATTTGGGCGTGGTCGCCAATGTGGCCGATTGGGTGAGCGTAATGTATGCGGGACAGATCGTCGAATTCGGCGCCTGCCGGGAGATATTCCACGACCCGCAGCATCCCTATACGCGGGCCCTGCTCCAGTCCCTGCCGCAGCTTGGCGTAAAGGGAAGCGATCTTTATTCGATTAAAGGCACGCCGCCCACTCTTTACAGGGAAATCAAGGGAGATGCCTTCGCTTTGCGCAATCCCGAAGCGATGGAAATCGACTTTGAGGCAGAACCGCCGATGTTCCGCGTGAGCGATACGCATTGCGCGAAAACATGGCTGCTGCATCCGTTCGCGCGCGAATATGCCATGAAGCTATGTGCCGCCGCGGAAAAACGCAAGAAGGAATCGGTTGATGCGCATGCCGTTCCCTTTGATTACGACAATGCGCAAAAGCTCCTGAGCGTGCACAACCTTACGGTGAAGTTCCGCCTCAACCACAAGGAGTTCCGCGCGGTAGACGGCGTCAGCTTCGATATTTTCAAGGGTGAAACGCTTTCCCTGGTCGGGGAATCCGGCTCCGGCAAAACAACCATCGGCCGCGCGATTATGAAGATCTATCAAAATAGCGAGGGGGAGGTTGAATATGCGGGCAGGCGCATCGAAGGAAAGCTGAACAAGCAGGCGATGCGCGATCTCCATCTGCAGATGCAGATGATTTTCCAGGACCCCATGGCCAGCCTTAACGAGCGCGCAAAGGTGGACTATATTGTCAGCGAAGGGCTGTACAATTACCATCTTTTTGAAAACGAGGAGGACCGCATCCGCAAGGTTGAGGAGATCATGGGCGAGGTGGGCCTGAACCGGGACTTTATCTCCCGCTTTCCGCACGAATTTTCCGGCGGGCAACGCCAGCGCATCGGCATCGCGCGCTCTCTCGTGATGAACCCGGATTTCATCATTGCCGACGAGCCCATCTCCGCGCTGGACGTATCCATCCGCGCGCAGGTCATCAACCTGCTCAACAAGCTGAAAAAGGAGCGGAACCTCACCTACCTTTTTATCGCCCACGACCTGTCCGTGGTGAAGTTCATCTCCGATCGCATCGCGGTCATCAACAAGGGGCGTATCGTTGAAATGGCAACGTGCGAGGAACTCTTTCTTCACCCGCTGCACCCCTATACCAAGGCGCTGCTTTCCGCCGTGCCGTATCCCGACCCCGATATGGAGAAAAGCAAGGAACTGCTGATTTA
The DNA here is from genome assembly GCA_023393045.1 of Bacillota bacterium. GTDB lineage: Bacteria > Bacillota > Clostridia > Christensenellales > CAG-138 > Phil1. The sequence goes on from JAEWMV010000010.1 coordinate 2,152, forward strand.
TGACAGCGCCATCCATAATTATAAGACCGACAAGCCTTTGTGGACTGAAATCACAGATCGCCATTACGTATTCGCCAATCAGTACGAACTGGACATGTACAGGGAGGAGCTCGGACTATGACGGAGAACGCGCAGAAGGGAATGTACATCCGGTTGATTTATCGGAACTCGTTTCGCCTGCTTTCCATCTCGCTGATAATCAGCGCCCTGCTGGGCGGCGTTTACGGAATGCGGCTATATTTTATCTACGGCCTTTCGGCCTCCGGTTGCCTGTGCCTGTGCGCGGCATGGTTTACTTACCTTTCCGCAAAGGGATTCAGCCCGCTCCTGCCCTTTAGCCCGCGCAAAACGGCGAAGGTGCCTTATTCCCTCCGGCGCTTTAAAGCGGTTGCGCACCGGCCCGCTTTCCTTATGGACTATAGGGATTTTGACGACGATTTGACCGCTGTGAGCGCAGTGGACGAGACGGCGTTTGACGGGGCGCAGGTACGCAAGGCAAAAATGCTCTCCAGGCTGTCCTGCGGAGCGGTGCTTGTCGCCCTGTCCCTCCTGATTGGGGCGTAATCTGAGGCCATGGCAAAAATATAAAAGGGAGATCATATGAGAATTACGAACGGAACCCTGGTGACGATGGAAGACGGCACCTTTGAAAAAGGCTATATCGATTTTGAAAACGGAAAAATTATCCGCATTGGCTTTGCCGATGAGGCCCCCATGACTTCGGGGGAGGTGCTCGACGCCCAGGGAGGATACATCCTGCCCGGGCTGATCGACGCGCACACGCACATCGGCATCGCGGAAGAGGGCATCCGATGGGAGGGGGACGACTGCAACGAAGCGAGCGACCCGATTACGCCCCATATGCGCGCGATCGACGGGTTTTATCCGTTTGACGCTGCAATACCCAAGGCGATCGCCGGCGGCGTGACAAGCTGCGCCGTTTCCCCCGGCAGCACAAACCCCATTGGGGGACAGATCGCCGCAATCAAGCTGCACGGCGATTGCGCGGATCGCATGATTCTTAAGGCGCCGTGCGCGATGAAATTCGCAATGGGCGAAAACCCCAAACGCTGTTACGGCGAGCGGCACGATAAAATGCCCGTTACGCGCATGGGAATCGCCGCGCTGATACGGGAGGCGCTTACAAGGGCCGTCCAGTATGCCCGGAAGAAAAACGGCGGGGAGGATTTGTATGATGCGCGCGGCGAAGCACTGATACCCGTGCTCAAGGGGGAGATACCCGCTCAGTTCCACGCCCACCGTTCGGATGATATTCTTACGGCGATGAGGCTTGCCGATGAGTTTCATCTGCGTTACACGATCATTCACGCGACGGACGCGGAGATCATTGTGGATGATATCCTCCGGGCCGGCATTTTGCCCATCGTCGGACCCGGAATGGTTTCCTCCGGAAAACCGGAGACCGCGCACGGCGGGCTGTGCGTACCCAAAACGCTGAGCGAAAAGGGGATAGAAGTCGCCATAACCACCGACCACGGCGTCCTGCCGCTGGCGTACCTTTCCGTTTTTGCAGCGTTGTGCGTCCGGGAAGGCATGGACGCGCAGGCGGCGCTGCGCGCAATCACCATCAACCCGGCAAAGGTGATGGGGGTTGACGAGCGCGTTGGCTCCCTTAAACCCGGCAAGGACGCGGATATCGTTGTGTTTACACAGCATCCCTTTGAACTGACCAGCCGGACCAAAGCGGTTTTTATCGACGGGAATCGCGCGCTGTAAACATAATGCGGACTTTGACATTCCGCTAAAATGTTATGATTGTTTGCCCTTTGCTGCCGAAAAGTCCGCGGGAAAGGGCATTTTCTGATTTATTAACCCGGGCTGTATCAGAGAGAAATAGAAACCACTGAATTCACATGCGAGAAGGTCCGCCAAATGGACTTCCCAATGCGCCGCGCGCAATCCCGGCGGGTGAAAGAAGAATGTTATATCCGTATCAAATTTTGGAAAAGGGCAGGGAATCCGTTTGTAACCGGAAAACGATGGTGATATAGTATATAAGCAAAATAATTGGAAGGCCCGCCGGGGCAAATAAATTGCGGGGGTAAAGCATGGGCGTCGCTCCATATCGGGATATATTTGCGGGGCAAATCGAACTTTCTTTGAAAACGGCGGCCCACATTCTGGCCGCTTATCCGGCCTCCGCGTCCGCCTTCATGCGCCTTGGCGGGGAGCTGAAAAGGGCGCAAATCAACCGCGCCCGGCTTGCGAAAGAAGGCGTCGAAGTGCCGCCGCTTCTGATTGTGAGCACCACCGACGCGTGCAATCTCGCCTGCGCGGGCTGCTATGCCTGTGCGCATGAAAGGAAGTCGGGCGCCGAGCTGCCGGATGAGCGCGTGGCGGAAATACTGGATGAAGCGTCCGCCCTTGGGGTGCGCATCGTGATGCTGGCGGGCGGCGAGCCGCTGCTCTCCCACGGCTGGCTGGACGCGATGGGGCATCATGAGGAGATGCTCGGCATCGTGTTCACCAACGGCACGCTCTTTGATGAGCGCCGCCTGGAATGGTTTTCGAAGCGTCGGCACATGCTGCCCGTTTTCAGCATCGAGGGCGATCAAATGCAGACGGACGCGCGGCGCGGCGGCGGCGTTTACGCCAAGGTCGGCGAGGCCATGCGCGGCCTGTATGCCGCCAAGGTACCCTTTGGCGTTTCCATCACCGTCACAAGCGGAAACATCGAGGATATCCTGCGCGATGAATTCACGCAG
>JAEWMV010000011.1 GCA_023393045.1 Bacillota bacterium
CCCGACAGCAAGGTGCGCATGCTGCTGCAGCTTGCCGATCAGGCGGAAATCGTCATCGCCATCAACGCGGCGGACATCGAAAAAAACAAGGTGCGCGGGGACATCGGCATCACCTATGATCTCGACGTGCTGCGCCTCATAGACGCATTTCGCGCGATAGGCCTTTACGTGGGCAGCGTGGTGCTCACGCAGTTCTGCAGCCAGTCCGCCGCCATCGCCTTCCAGACGCGGCTCGAAGGCCTCGGCGTGCGCGTGTACCGCCACTATCCCATAGAGGGATATCCTTCCAACGTGGAGTTCATCGTCGGCCCGGACGGCTACGGAAAAAACGATTATATCGAAACCGACCACCCGCTCGTGGTGGTGACGGCGCCCGGCCCCGGCAGCGGCAAGATGGCCACCTGCCTTTCGCAGCTCTACCACGAGCATCGGCACGGCGTGGTCGCGGGCTATGCGAAGTTTGAGACCTTCCCCATATGGAACCTGCCGCTCAAGCACCCCGTCAACATCGCCTACGAGGCGGCCACCGCCGACCTCAAGGACGTCAACCTCATAGACCCCTTCCATCTCGAAGCCTACGGCGAGACCACCGTCAATTACAACCGCGACGTGGAGGTGTTCCCCGTGCTCGCGGCGATTTTTACGGAAATCCACGGCCACTGCCCCTACAAGTCCCCCACGGACATGGGAGTCAACATGGCGGGCCATTGCATCGTGGACGACGAAACCTGCCGCAGCGCCGCCAGGCAGGAGATCATCCGCCGCTATTATGCGGAGCGCTGCCTCACGCGGCAGGGCCTGTCGGACGATTCCGGCGCGTACAAATGCAAGCTGCTCATGAATCAGGCGGGAGTCACAGAGGCGGACAGGCCCGTGGTCGCCCGCGCGCTCGCCAAGGCGGAGGCGACAGATCAACCCGCCGCCGCGCTGGAACTGCCGGACGGTTCCATCGTAACGGGCAAGACCTCCCCGCTGCTCGGTGCATCCGCGGCGCTGCTCCTAAACGCCCTCAAGGCCCTCGGCGGCATACAGGACGATATGCACCTCATTTCCCCCATCATCATCGAGCCTATTCAGGATTTAAAGATACGCCACCTGGGCAACCACAATCCGCGGCTGCATTCGGACGAAATCCTCATCGCCCTTTCCATCTGCGCGGCGACGAACCCCACGGCGGACCTCGCCATGCGCCAGCTTCCCAAGCTGCGCGGCCTCGAGGCGCACTCCTCCGTCATACTCTCCTCCGTGGACAGCGCCACCTACAAAAAGCTCGGCATCAACCTCACCTGCGAACCGCAGTATCAGTCAAAGAAGCTGTTCCACAAGTAGGGGCCGGTTCTATATCTGCCCGGAGATAGGGGCGATTCTGACAGCCGCGGCTTAGTGTCCGAGGGCGTCTCCCGCCCGAGGGCCATATCGGCCCGCTTTAAGCATCGTCGGGGACGGTTCTGCTTGTTTGCAACGGGGAAAGAGACATTTACCTTTGTTGTACGGCAAACAAGCAGAACCGTCCCCGGCGCATCGAAAGGACGAGCAGCAGTATTACCCGCGGGCGGATATTAAATCCGCCCCTACGAAAGCCCAATCACGCGCGTGGCGGCGTTATTTACAAAGGCGCGGTCGTGTTCGACAAAAAGCATGGCGGGCTGCCCTTCGCGGATGAGGGATTCAATCTGCATGCGCGAGAGGACGTCCACATAGTTCAAAGGCTCATCCCAAATATAAAGGTGCGCCCGCTCGCAGAGGCTTTTGGCCAGCAGCACCTTCTTCCTCTGCCCCGCCGAAAAAGAGCGCATGTCCTTTTCAAACTGCACGCGGGGGAAGTCGAGCTTTCGCAGTATCGTCAAAAACAGGCTCGCGTCCACGCCCTCGCGCGCGGCGTAGTCCATGAGGCCGCCCGCGAGGAAGGAGGTGTCCTGCGGCACATAGGAGAGCACGAGGCCGGAAGCCGTACGCACGACCCCCGCGTGCGGGATGTCTTCCCCTGCCACGAGCTTGACGATGCTCGACTTGCCGCAGCCGTTCGCGCCCGTTAAGGCCACGCGCTCGCCCCTCTTCAACTCAAGGTTGAAGTTTGAAAAAACGTCGCGCCCGGGATAGGATACCGCGAGGTCGCGTATTTCAAGCAGCCTCTCGCTCCGGTGGGCAAGCGGGTGCACGGCGAGGTTCTCGTTGCGCTCGATGTTCTTCAACAGCTTGGATTTTTCCTCAACGGCGTTTTGCCTGCGCTTCTCAATGGCCTTAGCGCGCTTCATCATCCGCGCGGACTGGTGGCCGATATAGCCCCTGTCCCCCGCGCCGGAGCCTATCTTGGTCGCCTCGATGGCGTCCGACCAGCCCGCGGTGCGCTTGACCGCATCCGCGAGATGGTGAATTTCGCCCATGAGCTTTTCGTTTTCGCCAAGCTCAAACGCGTCCTGCCGCTCTTTGTTCTCCCACCACTGCGAAAAGTTGCATTTTGTCACCGTGATATTCGCCTTGTTGATGGAGAGGATGTGATCCACGCATCCGTCGAGGAAGGCGCGGTCGTGGCTGACGAGTATGAAGCCCTTCTTTGCATTGAGGTAGTCGCGCACGATGTCGCGCGCGCGCATGTCGAGGTGATTGGTCGGCTCGTCGATCAAAAGGAAGTTGTTCTCCTTCAAGAACAGCGCCGCGAGCAGCGCCTTGGTGCGCTCCCCGTGGCTCAGGGTTGAAAACGGGCGGTAGAGCGCGCCCTCGTCCACGCCTAAGAGAGACAGCTCGCGCACGAGCTGCCACGGCGCGTGGTTAAAGCTGATTTCCTCGAGGATATCCACGGTGTCGCGCCCCATGTCGGGCACGTCGAAGGGAAAGTAATCGAACGAGACGGAGGCGGAAATCGACCCCATATATTCGTATTTGCCCAGCAGCAAATTGAGGAAGGTGGTTTTGCCGCGCCCGTTCCTGCCGGTGAAGCCCAGCTTCCAGTCCGTGTCTATCTGGAAGGAAACATGCTCGAAAATATTATCGTAGCTGCCATCATAGCAGAAGGTGAGATCATTCACGCTGATCTGTGACATAAACAAAAGACCCCCTTTGGGCTGACAGGTTTGCGCACGACTGAAACGGCAAGCATGAGCACGGCAGTATCCGTACTCCTTCGCCGAAACGACAGCCGCTTAGTTGCGCATTCCCCGTTCTCCCTTCGTCGGTCTTTTTTTAATTATAGCACGGCAAAATTGAATTGTCCATTTCACAATTCGTTCATACTGGGATTACAGTAAGTATGTTGCGAAAAAGCGGCGCGGTGGTAAAATAAACCTAGCAAAAATGAGAACATAGGTTCTCATGCGGGAGGTAAGGATATGAACGCAAACAAACTGACGCAACGCTCTTTGGAGGCCATCCAGGGCGCGCAGAGCATAGCGGTGGAACACGAAAACCAGCAGGTGGATCAGGAGCATCTGCTGCTTGCCCTGCTTGCGCAGGAAGATTCGCTCGCCGCGGGCCTTCTCATGCGCATGGGCACGGACGCCGCCGCGTTTGAACAAGCCGCGCGCGAGGCGGTGGAACGCTTGCCCCGCGTGACGGGCACGGGCCGCGAGGCGGACAAAATCTATGTGACGCCGCAGCTCGACCGCGCCCTCAACGAGGCCGAAAAGCAGGCCGCGCGCATGAAGGATGAATATACGAGCGTGGAGCACCTTTTCCTCGGCCTGATCGAGGCGCCCAACGACGCAGTAAAAAAGCTGTTCCGCCAATATAAGGTGGAGCGCAACGGCTATCTCGCGGCGCTCGAGGAGGTGCGCGGCGGCGCGCGCGTGACGAGCGATACGCCCGAGGGCACCTACGACGCGCTGGGCAAATATGCGCAGGACCTGGTTGAACTCGCCAGAAAGCAAAAGCTCGACCCCGTCATCGGGCGGGACGACGAGGTGCGAAACGTGATACGCATCCTCTCGCGCAAAACCAAGAACAACCCCGTGCTTATCGGCGAGCCGGGCGTGGGCAAAACGGCCATCGCGGAAGGGCTTGCGCAGCGCATCGTGCGCGGGGACGTGCCAAGCTCCCTCAAGGAGCGCAAGATATTCTCCCTCGACATGGGCGCGCTCATCGCGGGCGCGAAGTTCCGCGGGGAGTTTGAGGAGAGGCTGAAGGCCGTTTTAAACGAGGTCAAGCGCAGCGAGGGGCGCATCATCCTCTTTATCGACGAGCTGCACAACATCGTGGGCGCGGGCCGCACCGAAGGCAGCATGGACGCGGGCAACCTGTTAAAGCCCATGCTCGCGCGCGGCGAGCTGCATTGCATCGGCGCGACCACGCTTGACGAATACAGGAAGTATATCGAAAAGGACGCCGCGCTCTCAAGGCGCTTCCAGCCCGTGATGGTTGACGAACCTTCGGTGGAGGACACCATATCCATACTGCGCGGCTTGAAGGAGCGCTACGAGGTGTTCCACGGCGTGAAAATCAACGACAACGCGCTCATCGCCGCGGCCACGCTCTCCCACAGGTACATTTCCGACCGCTTTTTGCCGGATAAGGCCATCGACCTCGTGGACGAGGCGTGCGCGCTGATTCGCACGGAAATGGACTCCATGCCCACGGAGCTCGACGAAATGAGCCGCCACATCATGCAGCTTGAGATCGAGGAGGCCGCGCTGACCAAGGAGATCGACAAGCTCTCCCAGGAGCATTTGAGCGAAATAAGGAAGAACCTCGCAGAAAAGCGCGAGAAGTTTGGCGTATTGAAGGCCAGATGGGAAACCGAGAAGGACGCTATCAAGGGCGTGCAGAGCGTGCGCGAGGAGTTGGAGAAGCTCAACGCCGAAATGGAGAAGGCCGAGCGCGAGTACGACCTCAACAAGGCCGCGGAATTGAAGTACGGCAGAATCCCGAAGCTGCGCGCGGAGCTGGAAAAGGCGGAAAAGAGCAGCGAGGAGGGGCGCGCGAGCGGACTGCTGCGCGACCGCGTGACGGAGGAGGAAATCGCCCGCATCGTGGCGCGCTGGACGGGCATCCCCGTATCCAAGCTCATGGAGGGCGAGCGCGAAAAGCTTTTGAACCTTGAAGCTATACTCCACAAGCGCGTCATCGGGCAGGACGAAGCGGTGAAAACCGTGTCCGATGCGATACTGCGCACCCGCGCGGGCCTGAAGGACCCGAAGAAGCCAATCGGCAGCTTCCTCTTCCTCGGCCCCACGGGCGTGGGCAAGACGGAGCTCGCCAAAGCGCTCGCGCAGGCGCTCTTTGACGACGAAAACAACCTCGTGCGCATCGACATGAGCGAGTATATGGAAAAACACACGGTTTCCCGTCTCATCGGCGCGCCTCCGGGCTATGTGGGCTATGACGAGGGCGGCCAACTGACCGAGGCCGTGCGCCGCAAGCCGTATTGCGTGGTGCTCTTCGACGAGGTGGAGAAGGCCCATCCGGACGTGTTCAACGTGCTGCTGCAGGTTTTGGACGACGGCAGGCTCACCGACGCGCAGGGGCGCACGGTGGACTTTAAAAACACCGTCATCGTCATGACGAGCAACCTCGGCAGCAGCTTTATCCTCGAGGGCATCGAGAACGGGCGCATCGGCGACGCGGCGCGCGCGCAGGTGGAAATGATGCTCAAGCAGAGCTTCCGCCCCGAGTTCCTCAACCGCATCGACGACATCGTCTTCTACAAGCCGCTCGAGCGGGAGGAGATCTATCGCATTACCGAATTGATGCTCGAAGAGATACGCGCGCGCCTCAACGAAAAGCGCCTCGGCGTAACGCTCACAGAAGAGGCCAAGCGTTATATCGCCGACACGGGTTACGACCCGCTCTATGGCGCAAGGCCACTCAAGCGGCTTTTGCAGAGCAAGCTTGAAACGCTGCTCGCCCGCCGCATCATCGAAGCCGATCCCGAGCCGGACACGGTGTTCAGCGTGGATTACGACGGGGAGTCGCTCGTCATCAGGTAAACACAGAACCTTTCTTTACAGGGCTTCCCCGGAATGACCGGGGAAGCCCTGTTTTGGCATATCGTAAAATATTTCATTTATTTTATTAATTATACTTGACATTATGTCTTGTGCGCGATATAGTGATGGCGAAAGAAGAAAGGATGTGAATTCAATGAATGTAAGTTCCGCATATCTCATCGGCCTCATCGCGGGGCTGGTGGCGGTGGCCGCTGCATTCACCATAATGGGTTTGAAAAAAGACCGCAGCGCGCCGCAAAGGTATGACGAGCGGCAAACCCTCGCCCGCCTCAAGGCCTACCGCGCAGCGTTCTTTACGCTCATTGCGTACCTTCTCATCAACGAGCTTGTCAAAAGCCTTCTCGACATGCGCTGGGGGGAGGCGTTTGTGGAGCCGTTCATCGGCATCTGCGCCGCGCTGACGTTGTTCGTAATACTCTGCGTGTTCTCGGACGCGTACTTCGCGCTCAACGAGAAGCGCCCGTTCTATATGAGGCTCTTTGCCGCCGCCATCGTGGTCAATGCCGTGCCCATCGTGATGAACATCGCGGACGGCGAAGGCTTCACGACCAACGGCCTCGTCAACTTCCATGCGATGAACATCGTGATACTCGTGATGTTCGCGCTGATAATCGCCTCCCTCGCCGTTAAGGCCGCGCTGGACCGCCGCGCCAAGGCGGAGTGAGCCGGGAGGGTGAAGGGATGAAAAACCTCAGGCTTAAGGCGGCGCGCGCCGCACTGGACCTTTCCCAGCAGCAGCTGGCGGACGCGGTGGGCGTATCCCGCCAGACGATCAACGCCATCGAAATGGGCGATTACAACCCCACCATCAACCTTTGCATCGCGGTATGCCGCGTGCTGCACAAAACGCTGGATGAACTGTTCTGGGAGGATGCAAAGGACGCTTAGCCCTTCTTTACTCAAGCAAAACGGGCGGCCATACGGCCGCCCGATGCGTTTATATGAAGTTTATTTTTCCTTGACCTTGGCGAATATCATGCGCCCGGCGGAGGTCTGCAGCGCGCTCGTCACCACGACGGGCACGGTTTCGCCCAAAAGCTTCCTCCCTCCGTCCACGACGATCATCGTGCCGTCGGCAAGATAGGCAACGCCTTGCCCCGCCTCCTTGCCCTCCTTCATGATGGAAACGGTCATCTCCTCGCCGGGGAGCAAAACGGGCTTGATGGCGTTTGCAAGCTCGTTGATGTTCAGCACGGGCACGCGCTGCACGCCCGCGACCTTGTTGAGGTTATAGTCGTTGGTCACAACCACGCCGCCCATGTCGTAGGCGAGCCGGATGAGCTTGGCGTCCACCTCGGCGATGTCGTCATAGTCCATTTCCACCACCTTGATGGGAACGTCCAGTTCCTCCTGCATGGCGTTTAAAATGTCAAGCCCCCTGCGGCCGCGGTTGCGCTTCAAGGGGTCGGCGCTGTCAGCGATGTGACGCAATTCACGCAGCACGAACGCGGGCACGACCATGTCGCCCTCGATGATGCCCGTGCGGCAGATGTCCGCGACGCGTCCGTCTATGATGACGGAGGTGTCGAGTATCTTCGGCCGGGCCATGACGCTTGCCTTGCCCCCTCTGTCCCTGCCGCCGCGCTTGAACCACGAGGGCGTGTTGATTTCGCCCTTGCGCTTTGTGACCACGCTCCATCCAAGGTAGCCGAAGGTGAAATAGAGCACCGCGTCGATGATGAACGCGAGCCAGTTGAGCCCTATGCCGGACGTGAGCGTGCTCGCGAGAAACGCGATGATAAGCCCCACGATAAGGCCCACCACGCCGAAGAAGATCTCCGCCATGCTCATATCCGCAAGCCTTAATTCCACAATGGAGACGAACTTGGAAAATATCTCTATCGCGCGCGGGGCAAATAAATATGTTATGATTGCGAATAAAAGCGCCCCCGCAATATAGATGAGCACCATCCCCCACTCAAGCAGGATGAGATGCATGTCTTTCACGCCGAAAAGCATCATGAATTCATTCACGCCTTCGACGACCGCCACGCCAAGTCCCGCTCCCACGAGCGTAAGCACCGCTCTTGCGATCTTTCTTGCCAAGTTGGCTTCACCTCTTTATGCTTTTATTTTTTATATTCTTACATTCCTATCGTAAGGAACAACTCTTCCACATCGCCGCCGCTTGCTTCCGCGAGCTCCGTAATGAGCACCTGCCGCGCGGAGGCAAGCATCTTGCGCTCCCCCGCCGAAAGGCCTTTTTCCTCATCCCGGCGGCGCAGGCACTTGACCACGTCCGCCACGTCGTAGATATCGCCCCCGCGCAGCTTTTCGTAATTCTCGCGGTAGCGCCTGTTCCAATTGTCGCACTCGGACAGCGGCTCCTCGCGCAGGAATTCCATGACCTTCTCATACTCGTGCTCGTCGATGATGTAGCGCAGACCCACCTTTTCGGCCGTGTCCACGGGCACCATGGCGGTCATTTTGCCGAGTATGAAGCGCAAAACATAATATTTTGAAGTAATCCCAAGCACCTCGCGGTCCTCAATGGCCTCGATAACGCCCACACCGTGCATGGGATAGCAGACTCTGTCTCCCACGCGGAACATGGCTTTACCCACCTTTCAACCGGATTTGCTCTCATTCCCCTTACCACAGTCCATATTATTACCTATTGTATATATTACCATCCCTTGAGGGCCACTGTCAAAAGAAAAGGAGCCAATGGCTCCTTTTCCCAATTCAGTCGCCTCTCTTACTGGCCCGATATCATCAGTTCCTCCAGCAGTATGCTGGGGCTGCCAAAGGCGCTCCCGCGCGGTATGCCAAAGAACAAGTCGCTGCCCAGCGCAAGAACGCCGTTTAGCATCTGCAGGAAGGAGCCGCCCACCGTGATTTGGTCGACGGGACGCACGACCTTGCCGTTTTCCACGAGCAGACCCTTGGCGACGAGCGAGAACTCGCCGGACACGGGGTTGAGCCCCGCGTGCAGGCCGGAAACGTCCACGATGACGAGGCCGTCTCCAAGCTGCGCTACGAGCGCGTCATAGCTCTTTTCGCCCGGCTTGATGTAGAAGTTCGAGGGCGCCACCGTCACAGGCGCGTCCGCGCCCGCGCGCCCGCCGTTGCTCGTGGACGCGACACCCGCTTTCTTCGCGGTCTTGAGGTTGTGGAGGAAGGACTTCAGCACGCCGTTTTCCACGACCGTGGTGGTGATGCTGGGCACACCCTCGCCGTCGAAGGCGCGCTCATAGTCGGGATAGAACGGATCGTCGAGTATGGTGACGCTCTCGCAGGCGATCTTCTCGCCCAGCTTATCTTTAAAGAGGGTGAGCCCTTTCTGCGCGCTGTCACCGGAGAACATGGAGGAAAACGCCTCGAGCATATCCGCCATGGCCTCGTTCTTGATGAGCACACGGTATTTGCCCGCCTTCACAGGGGAGGAGCCGTGCTGCGACACGCTCTTTTCCACCGCGTCCTTCGCGCACGCTTCCACCTCGAATATGCCGTCGTACATGCGGAAAGCGTAGGCGTTGCGCACGTCGTCCCCCTGCTTGGTGACGGGCATCACGAAGGAGTAGGCGTAATCGCTCTCATCCTCGGCGCCAAGCCCCAGCGTATTGCTGATGCGCACGTCTTCCCTGCCGGTTTCCAGGGCGCAGTGCATGGTGCGCTGCACGCGCGCGTCCGCGGCCTTGGCCGCCTTTTCGAGGGAAAGCGCAAGCTCAATCTTCTCCGCCTCGCCGAGGCGGCTGGCCTTCCTATCCTTCTTTTCAAGCTTTGCGTATTCGCTCTTGCCTTGCATGGGATGGTCGTCCTCGTTTTCGATGACGCGGGCGTTGTCAACCGCGCGCGCGACGAGCTTTTCGGGGTCCTCGAGCGTCTGCGTGAACGCGTAGCCGTCGCGGCCGCCCACCTTGACGCGCAGGTTCAGCCCGCCCTTTGTATTGACCTCGTAGGTCTCAATTTCGCCCTCGAGCACGTTGACCGAAAAGGCCTCGTCCTTTTTGTAATACGCCTCTGCGGCCTCGCAGCCCTTGGCGAGCGCTTCCCTAAACAGTGCTTCCTTAAACTTGCCGTATTCCATTACAGCGCGCCTCCTTTCCCGCCCACGACGATGTCCGTAACCCTGATTCTCGGCTGCCCGCAGTTGGTGGGCACGCTGCCGGACATGGAGCCGCACATGCCGGGCCCCATCCACATGTGTCCGCCGATGCGGTCGATCTTCTTCAAAACCTCCGCGCCCTTGCCGATGAGCGTTGCGCCGCGCACGGGCGAGAAAATCTTGCCGTCCTTGACCCAATACGCCTCGTTGACCGCAAAGTTGAATTCGCCGGTCAGGGGGTTGACGCTGCCGCCGCCCATCGACGCGGCGAAAAGCCCCGTGCCCATGGTGCGGATCATCTCCTCGTCGTCATCCTCGCCCGGGGCGAAGAAGGTGTTGGTCATGCGCGAGGTCGGCGCGAACGCGTAGCTCTCGCGGCGGGAACTGCCCGTGAGGGGATGGTTCATGCTCCTGCTGTTGCGATAGTCGACCAGATAGGTCTTGAGCACGCCGTTTTCGATGAGCACGTTGCGCTGCGCGGGCGTACCCTCGTCGTCAAAGCGAATGGAGCCCCACTCGCCGGGGAGCGTGCCGTCGTCCACGGCGGTGACGATGGGGCTTGCGATGACCTGCCCGAGCTTGCCGCAGAACTCACTGTTGCCCTTGGCGACGCTCGTCGCCTCAAGCGAATGGACGCACGCCTCGTGCAGGATCACGCCGCCGAAGCCGCCCTCTATCACCACGGGCACCGCACCCGCGGGGCATTGCGGTGCGTGCAGCATGGTCACGGCGACCTTTGCCGCGGACACGCCCAGCGCCTCCATATCGTATTCCCTGAACTGCTCAAAGCCCTCGCCGCGTCCGGGGGCTTTGTAGCCCACCTGCGCCTCGCCGTCCTTCATGGCGACGGCCTGCACGAACACGCGCCCGCGGGGACGCCTGTCCTCGGCCCAAACGCCGTTGCTGTTGACGACCATCATGCGCTGGTCAACGTCCAGGTACCTTGCGACGACCTGCGTGATCTCACCGGAATACGCCTTCGCGGTATCCGCCGCGCGGCGGATGAGCGCGATGCGCTCCGCGTTGGCGACCTCGCCGTAAGGCGTTTTGGGCGCGTAATCGCCGATGCGCGTGACGCTCACGGGCTTCACCTCATGCTCCTTCGCGCCCTTCAGGGCGGCGGCCGCGGCCTTTGCGGTTTTCATGAGGGACTCTTCGTCGCAGCCAGAGGTGTACGCGTACACGCACCTTGTGCCGAGGAGCACGCGCACGCCCGCGCCGTTGACGCGCCGGTAGCCCGCGTTTTCCACTTTGCCGTCTGTCATGGTGATGCTGTTGTGCTCGGTATCCTCCACAAACAGCTCGCTGTAATCGCCGCCCGTTTCGAGCGCCGCTTCCAGCACGTTCTCAACGATTCTTTTGTCGATCAACCCAGTGTCCTCCTTCATCCTTATTATCAAGCCTTATCGGTCGTTTCCCTGATTTTGCCGGAGTTTATGTGGTTCTGCCTGATTTTCGCCTCGTTGCCAAGCTCCCCCGGCTCGTAATAGACCCTGCCCTTCACGCCGGGCGGCATATATTCCTGTTCGACCACGTGGCCGGGATAATCGTGCGGGTATTTATAGCCCTTGCCGTGCCCGAGCGCCTGCGCCCCGGCAAAGGACGTATCGCGAAGGTGGAGGGGCACGGGTTCGTCCGGTATATTCTCTGCATCTGCAAAGGCCGCCACCATCGCCTTGACGACGGAATTGGACTTGGGACTCTCGCACAGAAAGATGATGGCCTGCGTGATGGAAAGCCGCGCCTCCGGCATGCCCACGAACTCCAGCGCCTGCGTTGCGGCAACCGCCTGCACCATCGCCTGCGGGTTCGCGAGGCCAATGTCCTCCGAGGCGTGGGCGATAAGCCTGCGACATATAATACGCGGGTCGATGCCCGCGTAGACGAGGCGCGCAAACCACGCGATGGCGGCGTCGCTGTCCCCGCCGCGAAGGCTTTTACAGAAGGCGGAAAGCATGTCGTAAAACTGCTGGTCGTCCACGTTGATGACCTTTTTCTGCACGGATTCCGCGGCCACCTCCGCGTCGATGTGAACGATGCCGTCCACGGGCGGGGTGGTCAGAATCGCGAGCTCCAGCGCGTTGAGGGCGCTGCGCGCGTCCCCGTTGGCGGTCACGGCGATGTGGTCAAACGCGTCCTCGTCAAAGGAAACCTTATAGTTGCCAAGCCCGCGCTCCTTATCCTCGAGCGCGTTATGCATGGCCTTTTTTATATCCTCCACCGTCAGCGGATAGAACTGAAAAAGCCTGCACCGGCTCACGACCGCAGCGGTCATGGAGACCATGGGATTTTCGGTCGTGGAGCCGATGAAGCGTATCACACCCTTCTCGAGTGCGGGCAATATGCTGTCGCTCTGCGTTTTGCTCCAGCGGTGGCATTCGTCTAAAAGAAGATAGGTGGAGACGCCGTACATGGCGAGGTTTTTTTGCGCTTCGTCGATGACGGCGCGCACATCCTTGACGCCCGCCGTGACGGCGTTGAGCTTTTCAAAGCGCGCGCCCGTCTGGTGCGCGATAACATAGGCGAGCGTGGTCTTGCCGCAGCCGGGAGGGCCGAAAAAGATGGAGCTTGTGAGGGAATCCGTTTCGATGGCGCGGCGAAGCAGCCGACCGCGGCCGACGATATGCTCCTGCCCGATGAATTCGTCCAGCGTGCGGGGGCGCATGCGCTCCGCAAGCGGAGCGCGGCGCGCCGCGTTTTGAGAAAATAAATCCATATATTGCACGTGCTCCAAGGAATTATCTCAATTTATAAATATTATAATACACACACGCGCTTTACACAATCAATCCCAGGCCTTATAATGCTCGTGGAACATGTAAACTCTTATGTAAAGGATCACTATGCCAAGACAATACGATTTGCTCGACGAAAGCAGGAGTCCCCTTCGTTCCATTTGGTTTCTCGCGTGGCCCATCATGCTCGAACAGGTGCTCATCATGCTCATCCATTATGTGGATACGGCCATGGTGGGCGGCATGGGACCCAACGCAACGGCGGCTGTGGCGATCACCTCGCCCGCGAGCATGCTTCTAAACGGCATATTCGCGGGCGTTGCCATAGGCTTCTCCGTGCCGGTCGGCCGCTGCATCGGCGCGGGCGACATCGACAAGGCGAAGCGCGTGGTGCGCCAGGCGGTGCTTGCCATCGGCATCTGCGGCGCGGCGATGACCGCCGTCATGCTCCTCATCGCGCCCTACCTGCCCACGTGGATGGGCGGTGCGCCGGAAATACTCGAGGACGCGACGGACTTCATCAGCATACTCAGCCTCTCCTATATGTTCAACATGAGCATACAGATCTGCTCAAACCTTTTGCGCTGCACGGGAGACACGAAAACGCCGCTGTTCTTCAACGTGTCGACGAACATCATCAACATGGCGCTCAACTTCCTGCTGATTTACCCCACGCGCACGGTCAAGCTCTTCGGCGCTTCCTTCACGATGTGGGGCGCGGATTTGGGCGTAAAAGGCAGCGCG
>JAEWMV010000029.1 GCA_023393045.1 Bacillota bacterium
CACGGAATCCGTACGCATGTAGGTGATGAGGCCCGTTACGCCGTTGCCCTGCAACTCCACGCCCTCGTAGAGCTGCTGGGCAACGAGCATGGTGAGCTTGGAGGTGAAGCCGAGTTTCCTTGACGCCTCCTGCTGCAAGCTGCTCGTGGTGAAGGGCGCGGGGGCGTGGCGGGCTTTCTGCGCGATTTTTACGTCCGCAACCCTAAAGTCGCGCCCGTCGATGCGCGCTAAAACCTCGTTGGCTTCCGCTTCGGTATGGATTTCGGTCTTCTTATCGCCAAAGCCGTAAAACCTGGCCTCGATGGGCTTCTTGAGGCCCTTTTCGTGAAGATATGCGGTGATGACCCAGTATTCCTCGGGGATGAAGTCCATGATCTCCTGCTCGCGGTCGCAGAGGATGCGTGTGGCAACCGACTGCACGCGGCCCGCGGAGAGGCCTTTTCTCACCTTTGACCAGAGGATGGGGCTTATCTTGTAGCCAACGAGCCTGTCGAGCACGCGGCGCGCCTGCTGCGCGTCCACGAGCGCCATGTCGATGGCGCGCGCGCCCTTGACCGATTTTTTCACCGTGTTGGCCGTGATTTCATTGAATACGATGCGGCATTGAGAATGGGGATCGAGCTTCAATATGTTGGCAAGGTGCCAGGAAATGGCCTCCCCCTCCATATCAGGGTCGGTCGCGAGATATATTTTATCCGCCGCCTTGGCTTCCTTGCGGATGCGCTCGAGCACGTCCCCGCGCCCGCGCAGCGTGATGTACTTCGGTTCGAACGAGTGGTCTATGTCCACACCCAGCTGGCTCTTGGGAAGGTCCCTCACGTGGCCGTTGGAGGCCACCACCTTGTACTTGCTGCCCAGGAATTTGCCTATCGTCTTCGCCTTCGCCGGCGACTCGACGATGACAAGCATTTCCGCCATTTGCCTACCTCCAGAGAAACTTACTTATGCGCCGTCGCCTCAGAGGCTGAAGAGCCTTCCGGGCGATTGCTTAATTATTTCTGAAAACTCCAGCGATGTCAAGGTTGAATTTAGCAGCGCGGCGGAAAAGCCCGTCAGCTCGCACAGCTCGTCAAAGCTTCTTTCCCCCGCGACGAGCAGCCTGTAGATGAGTTCCTCCTCATAGGAAAGCGCCGTCGTATCCACGCCCGGCTTCTCCTGTTTGCGGCGCAAAATGCCGTATTCCTCAAGTATGTCTGCGCTGCTCTGGACAATTTTTGCCATGCCGCTGCGGATAAGCCCGTTCGCGCCCGCGCTCTTGAGGTCTGTAATCCTGCCGGGCACGGCGAAAACATCCCTGCCCTGCTCAAGCGCGCAGTCCGCCGTGATGAGCGAGCCGCTCTTCTCCCCCGCTTCCACCACCACCACACCGCGCGAAAGGCCGCTGATGATGCGGTTTCGCATGGGAAAATGCATGGCCCTGGGCTCGGTGCCGGGCATGTATTCCGAAAGCACCGCGCCGCGCTCCACGACCTGCTCATAGATATTGCGGTTGGCGTCGGGATAGACGACGTCCGGCCCGGAGCCTAGTACCGCGATTGTGGGATACGCGCTGCCCTGCGAGGAAAGCGCCCCCTCCGCGCAGATGCAGTCTATCCCATAGGCAAGGCCGCTCACCACGCACACGCCGTTGTCCGCAAGCTCGCGCGCAAGCTCCATTGCCGCCCTTTTGCCGTATTCCGAGGGCTCCCGCGTGCCCACCATGGCGATGGGCAGCCTCAATTGAGGATAGAGAGTACCCCGGTAATAAATGACCGCGGGCGGGTCGTAAATCTCCTTCAAAAGCTCCGGATATTCGCGGGAAACGAGCGTCGCCGCGGACACATTCAATTCGTCGAGCCGCGCGATGCAGCGGTCTATGTAGCGCTCGCTCGCGCGCTTTTTCATCAGCTCGGCCGCCTCGCCCTTCATGTGCTCGTGCAGCTCGCCCTTTGCCGCGGCGAGAAAGATCGCCTTGGGGTCGTTGCCGTAGGCCTCCAGCAGCTTTTTCGAGCGCGCCGCGCCCGGGCCGTTGGCGAGGCCCAGCCAGAGCAGGTATCTTTCCTTTTCGTTGAGCTTCATTTGAGCGCACCCCAGTATTTGCTTTCAAGGCTCCTGTACTGTATCGCCTCGGCGACGTGGGAAGGCAGTATATTCTCGCTGCCGTCGAGGTCTGCGATGGTGCGGGACACCTTCAGGATGCGCGTATATGCCCGCGCGCTGAGCTTGAGGGTCGCAAACGCTTTTTTTAACAGCGCCTCCGCTTCAGGCTCAAGCACGCAGTACACCCCCGTCATGCGGTTGGTGAGTTGCGCGTTGAAAAGTATCCCTTCATTTTTATATCGCTGTGCCTGCAGGGCGCGCGCCGCGTTGACACGCGTACGGATAACTTCCGACTTTTCACCCGTGCTGCGCCCCGCGATGTCCGCATAGCCCACCTCGCTCATCTCCACATGGATGTCTATCCGGTCGAGCATGGGGCCGCTTATCTTGCTCCTGTACCTGAGTATCTGCTGCGCCGTGCAGCGACAGGGCGTCACGCGCGAGCCGAAGTTGCCGCAGGGACAGGGGTTCATCGCGGCGATGAGCATGAAATCCGCGGGATAGGTCGAGCGCGCCGCGGCGCGCGTGATGGTCACAAAGCCATCCTCCATGGGCTGGCGCAGGGATTCCAGAACATCCTTTCTGAATTCCGGGAATTCGTCCAGGAAAAGCACGCCGTAGTGCGCGAGGCTGATTTCCCCCGGCAGCGCTTTCTGCCCGCCGCCGATGAGCGACACGCCCGAGGCCGAATGGTGCGGCGCACGAAACGGGCGCTCCGCCACCATGCCGTCCTTGCCCTTTATTGCGCCCGTGACGGAATGGATTTTTGTGATCTCCAGCGCCTCGTCAAAGGTCAGCTCCGGCAATATGGAGGGGATGCTGCGCGCGAGCATGGTCTTACCCGAACCGGGCGTGCCCACGAGCAGCAAATTGTGCCCGCCCGCGACGGCGACCTCCGCCGCGCGCTTCGCGCCCTGCTGGCCCTTGATGTCCGAAAAATCCGAGGCGAAAATGAGCTTTGCCTTGTCCCACTTGCGCGTGGGGTACACTTCAAGCGGCACGCCGCCCTTTAGCATGGCGACGAGCGTGCGCAGGTTCTTCGCGGGGATGACCTGCACCCCTTCTATGTAGGAGGCCTCGGCGGCATTCTCTTCCGCGAGCACAACGGAGGAAACATGCTCGCCATACGCGCCGATGACCATGGGCAGTATGCCCGCCACGGGGCGCACGCTCCCGTCGAGCGCGAGCTCGCCCAAAAACATCTTTCCCTCCGCCGCGTCCTGCGGGAGCTGCCCTGTCGCGGCAAGTATGCCTACGGCGATGGGCAGGTCGTACACCGAGCCTTCCTTTCGCATGTCGGCGGGCGCGAGGTTGACCGTCACGCGCCCCGTCGGGTAGGTAAAGCCGCTGTTGCGTATGGCGGAATGCACACGCTCCTTGCTCTCGCGCACGGCGGCATCCGGCAGGCCCACCAGCTCAAAGGCCGGAAAGCTCCCGCCTGAATCGACCTCGACGGAGACGAGGAAACCCTCGAGGCCGACGAGGCCGTAGCTCGTGATGCGGGAAAGCATAGGCGATACCTCCGCTTATTTTATTGGGTTTCTATTGATTTTCTCCCCGCCCGCGCCGGAATCTTCCTTATCCGGGGCGGCGGGCGCATTTTCGGGATTTTCCCTGTTGAACACGAAGAGCTTGTTGCCCGCGAAGTTCACGAGCGCGGAGCCGAACGAGGCCGCGGCCTTGCTGACAAGCTCGTAGGGGACATGGAAAACGTCCTTGCACAGCGCGAGTATGCCTACCGAAACGCCGTAGGAAACGAGATTCACAAGGATAAAGAGCAGGATTTCCTTTGTGTTGCGGCGTTTTTCCTGTTTAAACGTCCAAATCGTGTTCCAAACATAGCTGTTGGCGATGCCCGCCGTGTAGGAAATGGTCTGCGCGAGCACGTAGTTCATTCCGGCGAACTTTGTGAGGAGGAAATATACGCCGAAGTCCACCGCGGTGTTCAGCACGCCCACGATATTGAACTTCACGAACTGCCAGAAGGTTTTTTTCACTTCTTGTTTCATTTTAACTGATTTTCTTCTTTCGTCAATATCCCATGAACGTCCAGCTCGGCAGCCACTCGAGGAAACCGATGTACGCGCGCGGCACCACCATGCCCGAAATCGCGGGATAGAAGAGGATAAAGAGCAGCACCGCAGCCCCCATCCATATCCACTTGGCCTTCCCCCAGGCGGGGTCGCGCTCTTCCTTCTGCTTGAGGAGATACGCGCTGATGAGGATGATGAAGGGCACGCTCGCAAAGTAGTGGTAGATGAACGTGCAGCGCGTGACCAGCACCCACGGCAAAAATTCCGCCAGCAGCGCTGTAAAGAGCACGAACCACGCCGCATTGGGCTTGAGCCTGCCGCGAATGAGCTTGATGAGCGCCGCCGCGGTACCCGCGCAGCAGACCCACCACACGGCGGGATTGCCCATGGCGGATATGGTGCCCACGCTGCCCTCCGCCACATCGTAATTGACATAATACCACATGGGGCGAAGGATCAGCGGCCACTGCCACCAGGGAGACTGGTAGGGGTGGGTCGCGGTGAGGTTGCTGTGGTAGCTGTACATGAACTCCTGCACGTCCCATATGCCCGCGAGGTCGTAATGGGCGACACTGAGCACATAGGGTAGATAGGAAGCGAGGTAGATCCCCACGGGGATCAGTATGTAGAAGAGCGCGCACCAGAGAAGCGTGAGGATTGTGTATTTTACAAAAGGCTTCACGGCCTCGCGCAGTTTCTCGTCCTCGCTGTCCCGATAGCGCAGATATTCGAGATAGCGCCTGATGAGCGAGGTGAAAAGCAGCACCGCCATGCCGCCGCCCGCATAGATGCATATCCACTTGCTCGCGGCCCCAAGGCCGAAGAAGATGCCGCCCAGCGCGAGGGGCTTGAGCGTTTTCCACAGGCCGTCTGCGTAGAAGTTCATTTCATAATACCGATACATGTAATAGAACATCAGTATGATGAAGAACACGCCGTACACATCTATGGTGGCGATCCGCGTCTGCGTGAAGTGCATGAAGTCGAAGGCGAAGAGCACCGATACGAGCAGCGCGTAATTGCTGTTTTTAAAGAGCCGTTTGCCAAAGGCGTAGAGGATGGGCACCATGCCGATGCCAAAGAGCGTGCCCACGATGCGCCAGCCCAGCGGATTCATGCCAAACACCGCGATGCCCAGCATGATGAATACCTTGCCAAGCGGCGGGTGCGAGTTTTCATAGGGCTTGAGGCCGTTATAATGCTCGTAGGCGGTGCGCGCGTGATAGAGCTCGTCAAAGTACATGCCGTACATGAAGGAGCTGTGCGCGGGCACCTGATCCGCCTCGTCAAAGAGCGCCTGTGCCCCCTCGCCCGCCGTGGCGGGGATATAATTGCCCTCGTCGTCGAAGAAGGCGATCTCGTTGAACCAGACCTCCCCCTTGGTGACCTTGAGTGTGAAGGAGGCTGCCGTTATGTCCCCGCCGATGCTCTTCCAGCGGAACATGTCCCCATTGTCCTCCTCATAGGTAACGAGGTCTCCAGCGCTTGTTGTCAGCTCAATGGTGCCCGTGTAGAGCCCGCCATAGACGCGGATGTCCTTGATATGCGTTTCGCCTTCAAGCACAATGCTCACCGTATCCCCGTTCGCGCCCGTCCAATAGGTTTCGGGCGCCGTGGTCGTGCCGAGGTTGACGAGCGCGACGACGCCGTATACGAGCGTGAGTGCGATGACATAGAGCCTGTCCCGCTTCGTATAGCGAAGCTTCGCGTCCACGGGTTCGGGTAGCCCCTCGGGCTTCACCCTTTCAAGCTTTGCTTCGGCAAAGGCGGGTCGCTTGACATGCCGGAACACGATGTCGCAGCACGTATAGGTGAGGTAGCCGAATGCGCCGATGTTCATCAGCGATCCCGCCGCCGTGACAACGTCGTAGATAACGCCGCGCGCCTGCTGGTTGTCCACGATCACAAAGGCCATCATGGCATTGAAGAGCGCGGAGCAGGTCATCCACAAAAACGCCGTGACGAGCCGCCTGTCCCGATAGAAGATGAAGGCGACGAGCACGAGCAGCAGCGCCGGGAAGAGATAGCGCTCGTGCATGTACTGCCCGAGGGTGAAGAGCGCGGCGATGAGCCACGCGAGGGAAAGCGTGAGCGCGTGCTTTTCGCGCTTTCTTCCCTTAACATAGAGAACCGCCGCGAAAACGACGCTCAGCGCGATGAATATACTGCCCCACATACCGTAGGTCAGCCCAAGGAAGGCCGTGTCGATGCCCTTCCAGTTGCCGCCTAAGAGCGCCATGAGGTTGAACGCCTCTATGCTCGCATACGGATAGCTCGTGGCGGTGCCCAGTATTTTTTGGACGAACCACAGCGGCTCCTGCCCGTTTCTAAAGGGCAGGGAGAGCGCGAATATTGCGGCGCAGGCGCACGCGACCGCCGCAAGGGTGCGAAGGAAGGTTTTCAGGAAATCCTTCTTCCCGAACCGGCAGAAATATGCCACCGCCAAAAGCGGCCCCGCCATGAGCGCCTGCGGCTTCGTGACGATGGCGATGCCGTAGACGAGTCCCGCAAGGATCAGCTTGTCCTCCACAAAAAGCCAGATGACCGCGAGCAAAAGCAGCGTGAGGATCTGGTCGATCTGCCCCCAGCCGCCCGAAATGAAGGCCATGAGGGGATTGAAGGCCACGAAGCCCGCGAGCACGAGCGGGAGGCTGCCCGCGCGCGGCTCAAGGGAATCGTTGTCGCCGCTTACCTTGCGCGCGATGCGATAGACGAGATAGGCCGCGAGAATATCCGCGAGTATGCCCGGCATCTTGGTGAGCAGCGCGTAGCCCGCGCTGCCGTAGGTGAGGCCCAAGAGGTTGCCGATTTTACCCACCGCAAAGAGCACATACATGTAGCCCGGCGGATAGTCCGCGAACATGCCCGAGGTATAGAAATCCGCGACGCCGCCGTTTGCGAGGTTGTACGCCCACGCCATGAAGCAGTTGATGTCCGTGGAATGGCCAAAGAACATGAGGGAAAGCACGCAGCGAAGCGCCAGCGCGCCCACGAGTATGCAGGCGAGCTTCAAAGAGTCGTTCGCGCCAGCGCGGGACAAGTCTTTTGTATTGTCCGTCTCGATATAGCGGCGGTAGACGATGACGGATGCAAGCGCGCAGGCGAGCAGCGCGAGCATCATATAGCCCATGTTGGGGATATCGCCCTCGAGGGCCGCTTCCTCTTCCCCCCCGCCGCTTGCGGCGGAGAAGTCCGCCGCGTCCCCCGAGAAGGAGGAAAGTTTTTCGACCTTCACGTCGTCAAACCACGCGCCGCCCTCTGTGAGCGCGCCGTAGCCGCCCACGCGCACGCACACGACGATTTCCGTCTGCCCCTTGGCGGTTTTGCCCACGAGCTCCACGTCCACCCAGCCGTCACTCGTGCCGTACACGCCCTCGCTTTTGGCGAGCGAGTCCACGACCGATATGTTCGCGCCGGCGCCCAGCGCGATATCCTGCGTTTTGATGCGGCAGGTCAGCTTGTAATACGAGTTGGCCTTCGTCTTGACGCGCTGGCAGAGCCGCGCGTCGTTGCCGCCCGGGCCGCAGAAAATATACGCCGCGTTGTCGCCGTCGACCTGTTCGACGCGCGCAACCCCCAGCGCTTCTTCCGTATACCACGATTCGTAATACCAGTCCTCGGGGAGGGAATCTTCGGAAACCTCGTCGAAGCCGCCGTTTGTGATGAGTTCCCCGTCCGCAAGTGCTATGGACGCAAAAAGCGCAAGGAACAGCGCGAGCGCGAAGGAAAGCGTTTTCTTCATATCTGCCTCATGCTTCAAGTGATATTCAGCCTTATTAGGATACCATATTTCTCCGCTTTTCTCATCCCGCTGCCAAATTATTAACAATTATACCTGAAATGCGTTTTCGATATGCGTCACATGCAGAGAGGGCAGCGCCACCTCGATTACGTCGAAGCGAAGGCGCGCCTCCATTAACCCGTGATCCGCCGCGTACGCCGTGGCGGCCGTGATGATGTTCAACTGCTTTTTGCGCGTTACGGCCTCGCGCCCCAGACCGTAGGCGCGCGACGAGCGCGCCTTGACCTCGACGAACACGGTCGTTTCCCCGTCTTGCATGACGAGGTCGACCTCGCACCTCTGCGCCCGGAAGTTTTTTTCAAGCAGCACATAACCCTTCTTCTCTAAATAGAGAAGCGCCGTCTGCTCTCCCTCGCTGCCTTTTGCTCTCTTATTCACGCCCCCCCTCCCAGTATGCCCCTGATGAAGCTTTTGCGGTGGAGCGGGCAGGGGCCATATTCGCGCAGCGCGGCGATGTGCTCCGCCGTGCCATAGCCTTTGTTCCTATTGAAGCCGTATTGCGGATACACTTCGTGCATCTCATCCATATAAGCGTCCCGCTCGACCTTGGCGAGTATGGAGGCGGCGGCGATGAGGTAGCTTGCCGCGTCCCCGTGGATGATGGGATGCTGCCGCGCGGGGATGGCGAGGCCGCTCACCGCGTCCACGAGCGCCTCTTCGCAGGGGCAGCCCATCGCCGTATACGCGATGCAAAACGCCTTTTTCGTGGCGTTGAGTATGTTGATTTGGTCGATCTCCTCCTGCCCCACCCAGCCGAGGCCGTAAGCCGTCGCGCTCTCTTTGATGCGGGGATAGAGCATCTCCCGGCGCTTTGCCGAGAGCTTTTTTGAGTCGTTGACGTATTCGATAAGGGGTTCCTGCGGCAGTATGACACACGCGGCGACGACGGGCCCCGCGAGAGGACCGCGGCCGACCTCGTCCATGCCCGCGGGATATACGCCCTTCGTCCAGAAGGCGCGCTCCGTTTCGGTCATGGCCATTAAGCGAGCATGTTCCTTTTCCGCCGCCATTCAGTTTTCCCCCGGCAGGTCGAGCGTCGCGCGCGCGATTTTGCCCGCGCGAAATTCGTCGAGCGCGATGCG
>JAEWMV010000048.1 GCA_023393045.1 Bacillota bacterium
GAGCTGATCCCCACCACGCTGCTTTTCACCTTCGCCAGGGCGCGAGAAGGAACGCCCTTTCCATCTTTAGTGGAAGCGATCATCATGGCGTTCGCGTTCGAGATACTGCGCGAAGCCGGCGTTCGGCTGCCGCGTCCGGTCGGCCAGGCCATCAGCATCGTGGGCGCCCTCATCATGGGCGACGCGGCCGTGAGCGCCGGCCTCGTGGGCGCGCCGATGGTGATCGTCGTCGCCATCACGGCGGTGGCCGGCTTCCTGGTGCCCACCCAAAACGACGCGGCGACGATGATCCGCCTGGTCGTGATGGTGCTGGCCTCGTTCGCAGGGTTCTACGGCGTCGTCTTCTGCTTTCTTGGCATGCTGATCCATCTGGCCACGCTGGAATCCTTCGGCATAGCGTATATCGGCCGTTTCGACGATGCCCAGGAGGCAAAGGATACGTTTGTGCGCATGCCGCTGTGGACGATGGTCAGGCGCCCCAAAGGCATCGCCAAGGGCGACACGACGCGCGGGCGGCTCTTTATCCCGCCCCTTCGCCCGCATGCACCCGAAGAGGAAGGAGCGGAGCCATGAAGCCCTCCCGCTGGAAACGCGTCGCGGCCGGCGTTTTGCTGCCATTGATGCTTGCGATGTTCCTGACCGGCTGCTGGGACAACAAGGAGCTCAACGAGCTGTTCATCATGACCGGCATGGCCATGGACGTGGCGGACAGTCCCGGCCAAGTCAGCGTTACAGTGCAGAGCGCAAATATCAAACAGGGGGAATCCGGTTCGGCGGGAAGCGGCCCTGCGGACGGAGATTCGACGATCGTGCTGAATACCGTCGGCGATTCCCTGCTCAACTGTTTATCGAAAATCAACCGGGACAGCAACAATAAGCTGCTGTTCCAGCACAACCAGATACGGCTCTTTGGTATAGAACTGGCGCAGCAGGGCATCAAAAAGCATTTGGATATGATCATGCGGGACCAAAAGGCGCGTTTGGAGGTTCCCCTCGTGGTGGTCGACGGGCGCGCGGAAGCCGCACTTACGGCGGAGCTCTCCCAATCGCCGATTTCCGGCATATATCTGGGGGAGATGTTCGAGGACCTGTCCGAAGTATCCGTGAAATACCGGGTGCGCCTGATCGACTTTGTTCAGCAGCTCCTGGACGATGCCGCGGCGCCGGTCCTGCCGATCATCAAGATAACGGGCGGGACCGGCGAACAGGAAATCAAGCTGGACGGCATGGCGGTATTTCACGACGACAAGATGATCGGCCGCTTGTCAAACGAGGAGGCCCTCGGCTACATCTGGTCGTTCGGCGGTGTTAAAAGTTCCAATATCGAAGTGCGGGACGGGGCGAGCCGCGCCGGGCTCTACGTCGCAAAGCTGGACTGCAAAAGGGAGGTCACGCTGCGGCCGGACGGAGGTGTGCGGGTATCCCTGACGATCGATTCGGTTGTGCAGCCCGCCGAAGTATACGGCTTCAAGGATATGACCCCGCCGGAGCTGCTCCAGCATCTAGAGTATCTGGCACAGGAAGAAATCAAAAACAGGATCGCGGAGTGCTATATGATCGCGCGCAGCATGAGCGCCGACATTTTCGGGTTCTGCACGATCGTCTATAAGCAATATCCAAAAGAATGGAGCCAGATGAAGGACCGGTGGGACGAGGTGTTTGCGGATATCGACCTCAACGTGGAGGCAACGGTCAACATCCCCGCAACCGGCCAGATCGTACAATCCCTGGAAATGGAGGAGAATATGAAATGAAAATCGACAAATCCCAGGTTTCAGGCAGACGGTTGATGTTCACCATCGCCTTCTTCCTCCAATCTTCCGCACTGCTGACATCCTTCATCGCCGGCGTCACAAAGCATGAGGCCTGGATTCCGATCGCCCTCGGCAGCGCTCTCTGCATCCCGCTCGTATTCCTGTACAGAACATTGATGGTGATGTTCCCTGACAAGAACCTTCTGCAGGTGCTCGACGAGGTGTACGGGAAAATCGCGGGCAAAATCATCGGCATCGCCTATGCCTGGTATTTTCTCACGCTCACCGCAATAAATCTGGGGGACATGGGCGACTTCGCGAAGATCACCTTCATGACGGAAACGCCGCACATGGTGCTCACGTTCATATGCGTACTGGTGTCAATCTGGGCCGTGCGGCACGGCTTTCGGGTCGTGTCGCGCTACAGCATGCTCTTTACGATCATAGAGTTCGCCACCGTCGCCCTTTCCATAATGCTGTTGCTCAACCAGATGGATTTTACCAACCTCTTGCCCGTATTCACGCAGCCGGCCATGAAATACGTGCAGAGCACGCACATCATCGCCACCATACCCTTCGGCGAGCTTGTGATATTTCTGATGGTTACGCCGTGCGTGAAAAAGCTGACGCCCCGGGAAGCTACAAAATACTGGCTCGTCGGCACGGCCATGGGCATGATTATATTGCTCGCCGTGCTGCTGCGCGACATTTCCGTTTTAGGCAACACGCTTCATATGTTTGCGCTGCCGGGCCTGGTGACGCTGCGTTTGGTCAACATAGGCGAGGCCCTGAGCCGCGTGGAGATCATATTCGCGATTGCGCTCATCACGCTGCTGTTCTTTAAAATCACGGTATTATGCTATGTTTCCACGATAGCCCTTGCACAGCTTTTCCAGACCACGCAATACAAGCGGCTGGCGCTCATCGTGGGCATACTGGTGCTGGTGTACGGGCCCACGCTGTACTCGAGCGCTGTGGAACATGCGGTTTCCGCGCGAACGATCGTCCCCTTCATCTGGACGATATTTGAAATTGCACTGCCGCTTACGACCTTTCTTATCGCCAAGACGCGGGGACTTCCCAAGTTAAGCGCGGCGGCGATAACCGAATAGGAGGAGAACATGAAATGAAAATCGACAAATCCCAGATTTCAGGCAGGAGGTTCATGTTCACCGTCGCCTTCTATCTCCAGTCTTCCGCCCTGCTGACATCCTTCATCGCCGGCGTCTCAAAACAAGAGGCGTGGATTCCGGTCGCGCTGGGCATCATCCTCTGCATTCCGTTCATATTCCTGTTCAGGACCTTAATGGTAATGTTCCCGGAAAAAAACTTTTTGCAGATGCTCGACGAGGTATACGGGAAGGTTGCGGGCAAAATCATCGGCATAGGCTATGTCTGGTTTTTTCTCACGCTCACCGCCCTGAATCTGAGGGACATAGGCGACTTCGCGAAAATTACTTTTATGACGGAAACGCCTCACATGATGCTCACGCTCATATGCGTACTGGTGTCAATCTGGGCCGTGCGACACGGGTTCAGAGTCGTTTCGCGCTACAGCATGCTCTTTACGATCGCGGAGTTCATCATCGTCGCTCTTTCCATTGTATTGTTGCTTGACCAGATGGATCTTACAAACCTTTTTCCCGTATTCACGCAGCCCGTCATGAAATACGTGCAGAGCACGCATATTATCACTGCCATACCCTTTGGGGAACTTGTGGTATTTCTGATGGTTACGCCATGCGTAAAAAAGCTGACGCCGCGGGAGACCACAAAGTACTGGTTCATCGGGATGGCCATGGGTATGGCCGTGCTGCTCGTCGTACTGCTGCGCGATATTTCCATTCTGGGCAACACGCTCCACCTGTTTGCGCTGCCGGGTCTGGTGACGCTGCGTTTGGTCAACATAGGCGCGGCCCTGAGCCGCGTGGAGATCATATTCGCAATCGCGCTCATCATGCTGCTGTTCTTTAAGATCACGGTGTTGTGCTATGTTTCGACGATAGCCGTCGCGCAGCTCTTTCAAACCACGCAATACAAGCGGCTCGCGCTGGTTGTGGGCATATTGATAATGGTATACGGGCCTACCCTGTACCCGAGCTCCGTGGAGCATACCACTTCCGCGCGCACCATAGAGCCTTTCATCCTGTCGATATTTGAGTTTGTATTGCCGTTGCTGACCTTTATTCTCGCCAAGGCGCGCAAACTGCCCAGATTAAACGCGGCGGCGATAGCCGAACAGGAGGGATAGCACACATGCTGTGGATGGTTTTAGGCGGATTTGCCCTTATTGCATGGATAGACCTGGCGCCGCTGATAAGGCGGCGAAAGTGGCGCGCCGTGGCCGCGTTTGCCTGCATGTTCGTGCTTGCGCTGACGATCGGGATATTAACGGTATTCAACGTCCAAATCCCAAGCGTCATGTACGCGTGGGGGGACTTCATCCGGTGGATTGGACTGGGGTATGCGTCGTAAGGCGCAGGACGAGGTTGCGGCAAAACGGCCGTCCTCGAACGGGACGGCCGTTCTGACAAGAGCGTTTATCGGCATGCAAACCTCGTCAATCAGGTTCTGGGCATCGTACAAAAAAGCGTTTGAGCGCGCTTTTACGTCATACCTTGCCCACAGTTTTTTCTGTTAATCCATTCGGTTGAGGCGTCCATCGCCGCGCGGCAGGCTGCGGTGCTGTCGAGTGCGTTGAGCATGACGAAGTCGTGTATGATCGCCTGAAAGCGCATCGCCGTGACCTCCACCCCCGCGGCCCTGAGCTTTCTTGCATAGGCTTCCCCTTCGTCCCTGAGCACGTCGGCCTCGCCGTTTAGCACCATCGCGTCGGGCAGGCCGCTAAGCTGCTCCGCTGTCGCGCGCAAGGGCGACGCCGTGATTTCGCAGCGCTGCCTTTCGCTTGCGGTGTATTGGTCCCAGAACCACATCATGCCTGCGCGATAAAGATAATAATCGCAGGCAAATTCCCGGTATGAGCCGGTGTTGAAATCGGCGTTTGTGACGGGATAATAAAGAAGCTGCTTGTGTATTTTCGGGCCGTTCCTGTATTTGGAAAGAATGGTCATGACTGTGGCCATGTTCCCACCCACGCTGTCCCCTGCCACGGTGAGGGTATTGAGGTTCAGCCGCCAGTTCACGCTTTTCGCGATAGCGGGAATTTCCTTAAGAATAAAGTAACATTGCTCGATGGCCGCAGGGTATTTCGCCTCCGGCGAAAGGCTGTATTCCGGGAACAGCACCACGGAATTCGTGCGCGCCGCCAATTCCCGCACGAGCTTATCGTGCGTATGCAGGTTGCCGAACACCCACCCCGCGCCGTGCATGTAATAAATGACGTTCGGCGTTCCCACAATGTTTTCCGGCCGGATGCAGTACAGGGGCACCTCTCCGTATTTCCCGGTATCCACACATACGCTAAAGACGGATGCCGGGTATTTGAACACGGGCGCGTCCTGCGCCTGATTCAGCCTCTCGCGCCCCTGTTCCGGAGGCAATTGGAAAATCAGGGGCGGCACGGCGCTTTCATTGCTGACCTGCTCGGCGGCCTTTTCCAGTTGCACACAGCGTTTCATACGGCGCCCCCTATAAATTACTGCACAAATATGCCGCTAGCATAATATGTGCGGGGCGGCCCGGAGGTTCGGGATGATATTCAAAGGCAATCGGAAGGTTGGGCTGCGCAAGATACCGTTTTCGCAATGAAGCGGATGTTCATAGCGGGAAACGCAGAAACTCGCGTCAAATAAGGTTTTGCAATTCTAAACATAAAGAATATCACGCCGCGCAAACCGGTAAATTGAAATTTATATTTGGACTACGCAAAAGGGGTTTCCGTCGGGATCATGCAGCACCACATAGTCCGCATCCGGGGGATAATCCCACTTTGCCCTTGTTGCACCAAGCGCAATCAGCCTGTCGACCTCCTCCTTTTGATTCTGGGTAAACAAATCTATGTGGTGACGTTTTGCCTTGTCAGAGGAGATTTTGTTTAGCGACAGCTGTATGCCCTCTCCACTTTGGGGAACCAACATCGCCCAATCCTCATCGGCTGGGCGGCTTAAACGGTAGTTCAATGCTTGGCTCCAGAATTCAATTGCCCTCTTGATGTCTTTTACACCCCAAACAATGGCACCGATTTCCATAACTCCTCCTCCATAAATCCCTGTTTGTCTGCGTTCCTGTCAGATACATTATAACTCGTCAAGAAAGGATTAAAAAGGATAAGAGAAATATGTACAAACAAAAGCAGGCCGTCCTCTCACCGGCCCTTTTTGTCGTTATTGCATCGGAAGATTGGGCTGCGCAAAATACCGTCTTTGCAATGAAGAGGATGTTCATGGCGGAAGATTAGAATTTGCGGCAGCTAAAAATAGCGTCTAACCTTTTTCATGTATTGAAGGTAAATTTCACCGAATTGTTCCATGCACCATCTTTCCTCCGAACGAATAATCCAATGCGCCGCAATTTGGAAAATGAGAACCAAGACGAGCAACGATATTGATTGCGTGAGCAGCACACAGCCCAAAAAGACTATGAAATACGCCATATACATAGGGTTGCGGGATATGCGGTAAATCCCATTTTGGTTTATCCCGCTTTCTGACGGTGATGCAAAATTGATTACCGACACCGCAAGCACTATGATTCCGCCGGAATAAACGGCTATACCCGTATAAAACAGCACGGGCGGCATGTCTTTGATTTTTAGAAAGAACATGCAAAGAAAAATTGCCGCATTGGAAATTTGGTATACCCAATATGCCGCTTTTTCCTTTTTCAATATCGGCGCGAAATAGGCGGCGCGTTTTACCGCATTCTTGCTCAATAGGGATAAGAGTCCGAATCGTACAAGAAAAAAGGGCAGCAACAATAAAAATCCCATCCTGTAAAATCCTTCTGCGCAAATAGTAAACAATCCTTGATTCAAAAGAGCTCGACAAATTCCTGTTTATATGTGTTTATACCAGTAACATTATAACTTATCTGGAAAAATAAAAACAGGCCGACACCGCATCTGCCCTTTTTGTCGTTATTGCAGATGATCGATGAGCGTATTGAAATCGTCAATCGGCGCTAAACAAGCGCCGTTTTGGCACAGATAGTATAGCGCCCCGTTTTCGGGAACCGGATAGCTTTGCGTAAAGGGAGCCGCTTGTGCGAGCATATGTTGGTTTTCGTTGGTTTTTAAGAGCACGCTCAGGTTGGGGAAAGCGTTTTGCGCCAGAAAGGCTGCCAGTTCTGTCGGCATATCCTTCCCCGAGGTGGCGCAGATAAGCTCCCGGGATGGATAGAGAGCTTGCGAGGCGGCGATGAGCGCCATGCTGTGCCCGGCCGGATAATCCCGTATGGCTCCGGCAAGAAAGCGAAGCTGCCGGTCGCTCGTTTGCCGCCATTTGATTTCCCCGGTCAACTTTGCAAGGCGCTCGAGCACCGCCGCCGCGACGGAATTGCCGGAAGGCATCGCGCCGTCATAGGTTTCCTTCGGGCGGTGGATGAGCTGCTCGCCATCCTTGGAATAAAAGTAGAATCCGCCGGCGGCCTCATCCCAGAACAGCTCCAGCATTTTCTCCGCGGTTTTTACGGCCCGGAGCAGATAGTCAGCTTCGTAAGTCGCGTCGTACAGTTCCAGCAGAGCGAAGGCATAGAAGGCGTAATCGTCAAGCTGCCCGGCGTGGGCGGCCTCGCCCACGCGATAACGGAGCCTGAGCGCGCCGCCCTCGTCCGTCATGGCGGTATTGATAAAGCGCTGCGCTTTTTTTGCGACCTCTAAATACGCGAGATTGCCGAGCAGCCGTCCCGCTTTTGCCAGCGCGGCGATCGTGAGGGAGTTCCAAGAGGTCAGTATTTTATCGTCCTTATGCAGGCGGGTGCGGGTCAGGCGGTAAGTGTAAAGCGCACGGGCAAGCGCGTCGATGTGGGCGTCGCTTTCCTCATAGCGGGGATTGCCCAGCAGGTTCAAAATGTTTTTCCCTTCAAAATTGCCCCGCGCCGTGACGCCGAACCAGTCGCAGAAAGCCGCGCCGTCCTTTTCCCCCAACGCGCGCTCGATCTCCTCGCGCGCAAAAACATAATACTTTCCCTCCACCCCATCACTGTCCGCATCCTGCCCGCAGTAAAATCCGCCTTGCTCATCGGTCAGCTCCCGCAGCACATAATCGAGAGTGCGCTCCGCGACCTTACGATAAAGCGGGCGGCGCGCGATGCGGTACGCTTCCAGATAGGCGAAGGAGAGAAGCGCGTTGTCATAGAGCATTTTTTCAAAATGGGGCACGAGCCATTTCCTGTCGGTGGAATAGCGTGAAAAGCCGCCGCCGAGGTGATCGAATATCCCGCCGCGAAACATTTGCGTGAGCGTATGCTCCGCCATACGGCGCGCGGAAGGCTCCTTTTCCAGCAGCGAGTAGCGCAGCAGGAACAAGAGATTATGCGGCGTCGGAAATTTGGGCGCTCTCCCAAAGCCGCCCCATGCGCCGTCATAATTGCTTTCATATATCCCAAACGCCCTGTTGAGCAACGCTTTTTCTACTTGGGCGCTTTGGTTGCCCGCCGCTTTTTCCGTCCGCAAAAGAGCAGTGATTTCGTCCCCCGCGGAAACAAGCGCTTCACGTCCAGCATCCCATTGCCGTTTGACCGCCGCCAGAAGTTCCGTCAGCCCCGGCATCCCGTAAGCGGATGTTTTGGGGAGATAGGTTCCCGCCCAGAACGGCTTTTGCTCCGGCGTCATGAGGACGGTGAGGGGCCAGCCTCCCGAACCGGTGAGGGTCTGGCAGGCCTGCATGTACACGGCGTCAATATCGGGGCGCTCCTCCCGGTCGACCTTGATGCAGACAAAATCCCGGTTGAGCGCCGCGGCCACGTCCTCATCCTCAAAGGATTCGCGCGCCATGACGTGGCACCAATGGCAAGTGCTGTAGCCGATGCTCAAGAATATCGGCTTATCTTCTTCTTTTGCTTTGGCAAAGGCCTCCGGCCCCCACGGATACCAATCCACGGGGTTGGAGGCATGCTCCAGCAGATAGGGGGATTTTTCATTGATCAGACTATTGAACACTCTTGTTTGCGCCATGCAGGATCACCTCTTAACCTTATCCTACTACTATGCGCCTTTTTCATCCATACAAAACGCCGCCAATCCTCGGCTCCCGCTCATCACCGGTATTTGCAGGGCCGATATATCTCTCATAAAAAATGAATATAGCTTCACGCAATGCAGGCTAAGAGCGTTTACGGTATCATGCGACAGGAAAAGCGCGAACAACAACCACGCAGGGCGCACGACATTGACCGATAAACGAGCAAAGCGGCGGGCGAAAAAACGCCCGCCGCGCTATGCGGCTAGTATGGAAAGCGCTTAAATTAACAGGTCATTCAAACAAATAATTTTGCTACCTTTACTTTCATAATAACGCAGCATTTCGTCAATTTTTCTTTTATCATAACTGGTAACGCAATCTGATAGGACATTGACGCCATAATTTGCTTTGCGTAAGTTATAACAGGTTGATTTAACACAAGCAACAGCATCCGCTCCCGCTATGTAGAAATCGCATATTTCATTTTCACTAATAAAGTCTGTAAATTCTTCGCAACTCAATGCGTTTCCTCTATATTTTGTAAAAACATTTTTTGATGCTATTTTCAAATCAGAAGCCAATTCAGACCCATATGTATTGGGTTTAAACGTCCTCGTTCCGGCGGATAAATTTTCATGCCTTATATAAATAACATGAATATCATTATTGACCGCCCAAGCGATAGCTTTATTGATATTGTCAATAGTATCCTTGTAATTCTTTGTTATGTCATTTTGAATATCGATTATTACTAAGGCCTTTTTCTGCATAATGTTTCCTCCTGATAGGTAGATTGGTTTATTTGCTTTTTATTATACCTTATAATTGTTGACAATATTATGGCAATAATCTATAGTAATAAAAAGAATTTTTATAAGGCGGCAATCAGATGAAAATTGACAGGCTTGTCAGCATTATTATGATACTCCTTGATAAAAAGCGTATAGGCGCACAGGAGTTAGCAGATATGTTTGAAGTTTCACCCCGCACAATCTACCGCGACATAGACACGATCAACATGGCGGGTATTCCTGTTCGCGGGACATCGGGAGTGGGCGGCGGCTTTGAAATCATGCAGAAATACAAGATTGATAGAAAAGTTTTTTCGGCTGCCGACCTTTCCGCTATCCTGATGGGGCTTACCGGTCTTTCCAACATGATACGAGGCGATGAACTGGTAAACGCCCTTGCGAAAGTCAAGAGTTTTATCCCCGCCGACAGAGCGAAAGACATTGAAGTAAAAGCAAATCAAATATATATAGATTTAAGTCCGTGGATGGGCAACGGGAACATACAACCATATTTAGAAATTATCAAAACAGCTTTACAGGAAAGCAAGCTACTTTCGTTTGAATATGCAGATCGCTACGGAAATAAAACCGCACGAACAGCTGAGCCGTATCAGCTTGTATTGAAAAGTAGTCATTGGTATTGGCAAGGGTATTGCCATAAAAGAAATGATTTTCGCTTATTCAAACTATCCCGCACATCAAACCTAC
>JAEWMV010000170.1 GCA_023393045.1 Bacillota bacterium
CTTCGGGCACGACGTGGAGTATCTCCCCTTCTGCATATAGGCAAAAACGCGTATGAAGCTCACCGTCATCCACGCCGTCATAAGCGGCGATAAAAACGGCGACGCCTGCCTGCCCTATCTTCGGGAAGCGCTCCGTGCGGATACCGAAATATCCTTTGAGCGCGTGGAGTACGGCTTCCCCTCGATCGAGTGCGATCTGCACGGCATGGTCAACGGCGCAGAAATTATCCGCTTGGCGCAAAAGGCCGAGCGGGAAGGGGCAAACGGCGTTTTCGTCAACTGCTTTGACGACCCGGGCGTCTACGCGGCGCGCGAGCTGGTGCGCATCCCGATTTACGGGGCATACCAGCCCGCCATTCTCATGGCGATGGGCCTTGCCGATCGCGTGGGCGTGATTACGACGGACAGGGCGGGCATACTCAGTGAGGAGCGCAAGGCGCGCCTCAACGGCTTCGACAGGCGGCTTTTCTCCTTCCGCGCCGTGGACATGGGCGTGCTCAGCCTGAAGGAGAACATGGCAACGCTCGTTGAAAGGCTGAGCGCCGCGTGCGTGAGCCTGTATGAAACCGACCATGTGGGCGCAGTGTCGCTCGGCTGCACGGGCATGCATGAGGCCATTGGCCCCTTGCGGGAGAACCTTGCGCGCGTCGGCTGTCCCGTCACGGTCATAGAACCCCTTCAAAACGGGGTTGCGTACCTTGAACACGTTGTCCGCATGGGATTAAATAATGCGCTGGGCGTCATAGATAACGTCGATTCATGGAAAAGCCGCTGAGCCCCGCGCAAATGAAGGAGAAACCGATGGAAAACGAAGCGCCCTCCCGCGACGTCCTGGAGATCATCAGCAAACGCGCGACCTGCCGGAGCTTCCGTGCCGATCCCATTCCGGACGCGGTCATGGAGCGCCTGCTCGAGGCCGCCTGCTCTTCGGCGTCCTCGGGAGGGTTCCAGAGGATAAGCATCGTCGTCGTCAGGGACGCGGCGAAGAAAAAGCGCCTTGCGCAACTGAGCCGGGAGCAGGGCTTCATCGCAAAGGCCCCCGCCAGTTTCGTGTTCTGCGTCGACCACAGGCGCATGCGGCGCATCGCCGAATATGAAGCTTCCCCCTGCGACACGGGCGACTCCGTCGTGTCGCTCTGCATGGGCTTTGCGGACGCGACCATCGCGGCGCAGAGCATGGCGCTCGCCGCGCAGGCGCAGGGACTTCGCAGCTGCTATAACGGCAACGTACTGGATATGCCGGGGGAAATGACGCAATTGCTGGAGCTTCCTTCCGGTGTCGTACCCGCCATCATGCTGACCGTGGGCTACCCGGTCTCCCCAAACGGCAGGCTTTCAAGGAAGTATTCTCCCCGCGTCATGGTGCACGAGGAGGTTTATCGCGACATGCCCATCGAGGCGCTTCACGCCGAGCATGGGAAGAAATTCCCCGAAACCTACCGGCTCAGCGACGAACGGCGGGGGAGGCTTTTTCGTGCGGCCAAGGCGCAGGGCGGGGAAGCGTTCGCCCGGCGCTGCCTTGTGCGCGCCGACACGGCCGAAAGGCTCACCGCCTACCAGTTCTGGTTCGGCTGCTATTATTATGACGAGAACAGGGAAGGGGCGGACGCCGGGGAATATCTCGATTACCTCGCCGGACAGGGCTTCGACATCACGGGGCGAAGGGAAAATTCATAAGAGAATTTGAACCGCCCTACCGGTTGTTCAATGGCCCCGGAACGCCGTTCCGGGGCCGCTTTCCTCGGCCATGGGTTGGTGCATGGGCAGTTGATTCGTAATGCAAATCACTAAACAATCATGAAAAACAGACATTTTCGTCATAAATTGATTGATTCTTCTGTCAAATTATAGTAGAATTTATGCGTTGACTTTCGGAATGTTCTATGAAAGTCGATCAGGAAGCTTTCAGCCCCAGCGACCGGCCATTGCCGGCGTGGGAGAGCGGGAGCGGACATATCTAGAAAAGCCGGGGCGTTTTGCGCCGGATGCCGAAGGCATAGCCGGAACACGGAAACCGAATCTTTGCGCAATCGCTTCAACTCCGAAAAACAGGAACAACAGAATGCTTTCCGAAGAGCAGTGCAAGCTCATAGAAAAAGGACTGAGCGAAAACGTGGAACCGCGCAAGGTTGCCGCGTATCTTTGCCTGCATATGGGGCTCATGCCCGCCGAGGTTGCCGCGCTGCGCTGGAGGGACATCGACCTCGAGGCCGGCACGGTGAATCTACATAGCATCACCGGCAGACCCGGGGACGGCGATGCGTGTGTTGGTTCCGCCGCGCCGTTTGATGCGCCCAGAACGCTTCCCATGCCGCCTCATGTGCTGCGCTATTTAAATAAACACCGCAATCTCTATGCGGGCGGCGCGCGCTTCATCCTCACCGGCGAAGCCTCGGCCCCCGCCTTTTATCACATACAAAACGTGCTGACCTCCGTCTGTGTAAAGTACGGCGTTGCCGGGAATCTTTCCGCAACGGACCTGCGCAATGCCTTCATCCGCCGCTGCATCCAGTCCGGCGTGGATTTATACAGCCTGTGCGCCTATGTCGGCATCCGGCAGCCAAACGTGATCCTCAAGCGCTTCAGCGAGTATTTTGCCCCAAGGCTTGATTCCGTGAACGCATTGGAAAAGTACGGCGCGGATTATTGGGAGCAAAAGCAGGCGCACACG
>JAEWMV010000214.1 GCA_023393045.1 Bacillota bacterium
GTCCGAGAGCACGTCGTCGTACGCATCATAGCCGAAGCACACGTTCTTGAACTCGATCTCGCCTTTAATAATGGGCTTGAGTCCGGCGCCCGGCTCGGTCTCGGCGGGCACGGTGAGGATTTCCTCAATCCTGCCCATGGAAACCGTCGCCTTGCCGAAGTCCGCGAGCACGCGGCCAAGCTGGCGCACAGGCCAGGTCAGCATGGAAACATAAGTTGCAAACACCAGCACTTCGCCAAGCGTAAGCTTGCCTTCTACGCTGAACACGATGCCCGTGATGAGCGTGATTGCGATCTGCAAATAGCCGATGATGTCGCTGCCGCCCCAGTACGCGCCGAGCATGACGATGAGCTTATAGGTCTTTTTCCTAAAGTCCTCGTTGCAGTCGGTGAACTTATCCACCTCGTACTTCTCCTGCCCGAAGGCGCGCACCACGCGCACACCCGTGAGGTTCTCCTGCAGCGTGGCGGAAAGTTTGCCCTCCGCTTCGTCCGAAAGGCGGAACTGCTCCCTGACCTTTTTGAAGTATACGAAGCTCGACACGCATAAAAGCGGCATGAGCACGATGGAGACGAGAGACATCGTCACGTTGAGCGAGAACATGACATAGCATGCGAGGCCCACCATGAAGACCGTGCGCGCGATTTCCATCAGTTGGTTGGCGACGAAGCGCCTCACCGTATCCACGTCCGAGGTGCAGCGCTGCACCAGATCGCCTGTGGAAACGTGCTTATGATAATCGTAGGGCACCTGCTGAAGATGGTGATAGAGCTCGTTTCGCATGCTCATCGCCATGCCTTCGCTCGCCAGCGCGATGTAGCGCCTGCGAAGATAGGTGGCGGTGCCGTTTATGATCATGAACACCACGAGCGCCGCGGCGCAAATCCACAAATTTTCGCGGAAAAATTCCCTGCCGCCCATGTTTTCCACAACGCGCGTCACGCCCTGCGGCAGGTTTGACGCCGCCGTGCCGATGACATAGTCCACGGTGAAGCTAATCACCAGCGGCCCGCAATACGCGGCGGCCACCGCGAAAGCGAGGAAAAGCGCCGATAAAATGAGATAGCGGCCATCCTTTCCGACCAAGCGCCCGACCAGTTTCCAGTTTAGTTTCTTGTATTTTTTTTCGTCCTGCTCCTGCAATGCATTCGCCTCCCGAATCCTTACTGTTCATAACCCGCGGCGCAAAAAAGGCCGCGGAACCTGCGTCCGCGGCCGTTGCAAAGCCATACCTACCGGCATAGAACCGGTCGAGCAACGGGCCGTGAGGACGCACCTGTCCCCTTGAATCCATCTGCATAGGTGAGATTCAGCTTGATGATGTTCATTACCTCGCGGCTCCTTTCCTTCTATATTTGCCCAAGAGGGCCGAGAATCATTGTAGCATCCCCCGCCAAGGTTTGGCAAGCGGATTGTAAAAGAATATATTATTTTTCCTTCTCTTCCAGAAGGTAAGCGCGCAGAAGGTCGAAAGTCGCCTTGATGCCGTCCCTGTGCGTGCGCTCGTATCCGTGGGAAGCATACACGCCCGCGCCCACCACGCAATGGCGCATGTCATACCCCGCGCGCAGCGCCGCGTCCGCGTCCGAGCCGTAGCCCGGATAGATGTCCACGGCATAGTCCACCTTCGCCTTCTTCGCGCACTCGATGAGCGCGTTGGTCACATAGAAGTCCGAGGGGCCCGAGGAATCCTTGGCGCAGATGCTCACCTGCGTTTCACGGCAGGCGAGCCCTTCGCCCACGCAGCCCATGTCCACGCTGATGATCTCGACCGCGTCCTCGGGTATGCTCGCGCACGCCCCGTGGCCGATCTCCTCATAGACGGTCACGTATACATACGCCTTTCTCTTGAGCTTCGCGCCGGTATCCTTTATATACCTGGCAAGCGCGAGCAGCGCCGCGACGGAGAGCTTGTCATCAAGAAACCTGCTCTTGAGGAAGCCCGTTTCCGTGTAAACGGTCCGCGGGTCGAAGCAGACGTAATCCCCCACCGCCACGCCGAGCTTCTCTGTATCCTCGCGGGAATTTACCTTTTCGTCGAGCAGTATTTCCACCGTATCAAAATCGCGCTTGGTTTCCCCATATTTGAAATTGACGTGGATGGAGGCGTTGATGAGCTGGCATGTTCCGCCGACCTTTTTGCCGGAGCGGGTGTAAATCGTGCAGTTCTCCGTCTCCACGTTGTTGGCGTCCAGCCCGCCGATGCGCGAGAGGCGAAGCGCGCCGTTGCCCTTTATTTCAGCGACCATAGCGCCCAGCGTGTCGAGGTGCGCGCTCAAAACGACCGGCTCCCCCACCCCGCCGAGCTCGACGAGCACGCCGCCCTTTCGCGTGAGGCACGCCTTGTAACCCAGCGCCTCAAACGCGGCCTTGGTATACTCCGCCGCGTCCCTCGTCATGCCCGAAGGGCTTGGGATGGCGGCAAGCGCCTGAAACTGCTCAACGATGTAGTTCGTGTAGTCCATGCTTTTCTCCTTTGATGCTCTCTTATTGATTATGTTATGATTTTTTGCCGTCATGCCCGTTTGCCGGTCATGATGCGCAATATTTCCCTGTCCGTTTCGCGCATGCCCTCGCGCGCGAGCCTGCCGACGTTCTGTATCGTATTGTCCACGCCCTTGGTCACGATGCCGTCCCCTGAGTAGAACTGCTGCCCCTGCTTATACATCTCGTAACCCAGCAGGCCGGAATGGACGGCGGCGCTGATCTTTGCGGCGCAGGAGGGCTTGGCCCCGTCGCAGACGATGCCGCTGGTGATCGCAAGCCCGTTGACGATGGTGTGCGAGATGACGTCCACGTCCCCGCCGTCAAGATAGGCGATGCCGCTTGCCGCGCCCACGCCCGCGCTGACCGCGCCGCAGTAGGCGGAAAGCTTGCCGATGCCCGTTTTCTGGTGGATGGTGATGAGATCGGATAAAACGAGCGCGCGCATGAGCGCCGCCTCGTCCTTGCCCGTGAGCCGCGCGTACTCGATGACGGGCAGGCTCGCTGTCATCCCCTGGTTGCCGCTGCCCGACACGATCACCACGGGCATTTCGCAGCCGCTCATGCGCGCGTCGCTCCCGGCGGCGGCCGCCGCCTGGCAGCGCGTATAAACGCTCTCGCGCCCATTGTCCCCGCACAGCAGCACGCGGCCGATCTGCGCGCCGTAGTCATGCTCCAAACCCTCCGCGGAAATGGCGCAATTGAGGCTGATCTGCCGGCGGATCATTTCCGCCATGTCCTCAAGGGCAACGGTGTTTGCAAAATCCACGATGTCCGCGACGTTTAGAAGGCCGTACTCCCTGTCGAACTCAGACTGGAGGTCGCCCTCGTTTATATCGAGGAGCACCTCGCCGTTTTTCTCCATGCGCACGATGTTCGTGTGCGCGTCCGCGATGACGACGCGCGCGCTATCCCCGCCGCGCCTGAGCGTGATGTCGATATAGAGCGTTTTGGGAGATGTGCTGGGCGTCACGGTAATTTCATGGGCGTCAAGGCAGGCGCGTATCCGCTCCCTGTCCGCGTCGGCGATATGCGCGAGCACCTCGAGCTTGTCCTGCGCGCGCCCCGCCACGAGGCCCGCGCATACCGCGGCGGGTATTCCCTTGAGCCCGCCCGTGTTGGGCACAACCACGCTCTTTGCGTTTTTGATAATGTTGCCGCACACGTCGAGCGCGCAGGATTCCGGCATGCCGCCCAGGAGTTCCTTCGCCTTCGCCGCCGCGAAAGCCAGTGCGATGGGTTCCGTGCAGCCGAGCGCGACGACGAGCTCCTTTTTCAATATCCCACAATACGCCGCATATTTTTCATCCGTACAGTGCAATGTTTTCTCCTCCGCAGCCGTTTCACTCCGGCCTTATTTATTTTTCATCCAGATACAAAGCGGCCTGCTCCGCCGCCACGGCCCCGTCCGCGCAGGCGGTGACAACCTGACGAAGCACGGTGTCCCGCACGTCCCCCGCGGCGAAGAGGCCGGGGAGGCTGGTTTTCATCAGGGCGTCGCTCTTGATGTATCCATTTCCATCGAGCTCGACCAAATCCTTGACGAGGCCGCTTGAAGGCGTCTGGCCGACCGCCATGAAGATGCCGTCCACGGGAAGCACGCGGTCCTCCCCCGTTTTCACGCTCTTGACCAGCAGGCCTTCCAGATTCTCGCCCGGCGTGCCCCTAATCTCAACCGGCACGAAGCTCAAGACTTTTTCGACGTTGGACAGCATATCCAGGCGCTGCGCGAGCATTTTTCCGCCGCGGAATTCATCCCGCCGATGGACGATATAAACTTTCCTCGCGAGCTTGGCAAGATACACGGCGTCCTTGAGCGCGGTGTCTCCTCCGCCTATCACGGCGACGTCCCTTCCCCTGTAAAAATTGCCGTCGCAGGTCGCGCAATAGCTCACGCCCGCGCCTTCGAAGCCCTGCTCGATGCCGAGTTTCTTTGGCGTGGCGCCCGCGGCGTAAATGAGCGCGCCGCAAGCATATTCCTGCTTGGCGGTTTTTATAAAGAAATCATCGCCGCGCTTTTCTATGGATTTTACCTCCTGGCTGACGGAAACAAGCCCGTACGCCTTGGCCTGCGTGAACATCAGCTCCGTAAGCTCCTGCCCGCCGATGCTGCGAAAGCCCGGGTAATTTTCGATCTCATTGGTGATGGCGGCCTGACCGCCTATGAACTGCCGCTCGAGCAAGGCGGCCCTGAGCCCGGCGCGCAGCGCGTAAATGGCGGCGCTCAGCCCCGCGGGACCGCCGCCGACGATGATGACGTCGTAATCTCTTTGCAT
Organism: Bacillota bacterium; assembly: GCA_023393045.1. Classification (GTDB taxonomy): domain Bacteria; phylum Bacillota; class Clostridia; order Christensenellales; family CAG-138; genus Phil1. The sequence goes on from JAEWMV010000214.1 coordinate 4,761, forward strand.
ATTCCACTCCCCGGATATTTTTCTCTATTATACCACGCCGGACGCTCGTCCATCGACAGGTTTTTTAGCCGCCAAACGCTTGCTTTTGGAAAAGAATTGGATATGATATATATTGAATGGTTCAGGAGGTTCTACTATGGCGGATTTTGCACGGGATTTAAAGAAGCAAACGCTGATTACGGCGCTGTGCTATCTCGCGGTCGGATTGCTTTTCATATGCGTGCCCACGATCACGGCCAACGCGATCGCGGTGCTCTTTTCCCTCGCGCTGCTGGTATTCGGCGCGGTGCTCGTCGTCGTCTTCTTCGCGCGGCGAAGCGCGGATATGCCGGCCGGGGCCAGCCTGCCCGTGGGCGTGGTGCTGGTGCTCGCGGCGCTGGTGTTCCTCATTAAGCCCGCGCTGCTCGTGTCCATCGTGTATGCGCTCCTGGGCCTCGGCGTCGTCGTCAACGGCGCGATCAAACTGCGCCTTGGCATAGAGCTCAAGCGCTTCGACAGCCCGTTCTGGAGCTCCGTCATCGTCGCTTCCATCGCCGCCATCATACTGGGCGCGGTGGCGATCTTCGCGCCGTTTGAGACGGCCGCAACGGTCATCATACTCGTGGGCATCAGCATGCTCTGCTGCGCCGTGTTCGACGCGGTGGCGGCGCTGTTCTTCATCAAGTAAGTTTAGCGCGCTTTAAAAAGAGCCGGATTTTCCCGGCTCCTTTTTGTTTGGTTCAATGCCCTATTCGATCTCGTCCACGCGCACGGGCCTGTGCTCCGCCAACGACTTTTTGCACGCGAGGCCCAGCCTGATGGAAACAAGCCCGTCCTCCACGCCCACCTCAACAGGCGTATCATTCTTGATGCTCTCGATGAATGCGCGCACCTCCGCCTGATAGGCGGCCATATACCGTTCAAGGAAGAACCAGAGCGGCTTTTCCGCCACGACGCCCTCCGCCGTGGAAAACACCGCCGTGGAAGCCGTGTCGTTTCCGTTGGCAACGCAGCCACAGGAGCCGAACACCTCGGCGCGCTGGTCGTAGCCGTAGACGGCTTTTCTGGAGTTGTCTATCAGCGCGAGCGCGCCGTTTTTGAGTTTCGCGCTGACCGTGGCGCTGTCCACGTCCCCCACCATGCCTATCGCGGGGTCGATGAGCACCGCGCCCGTGGCGTAGACCTCCTCCACCTCGCTGCCGGAAAGGAAACGCAACATGTCGAGGTCGTGTATCATCATGTCGAGGAAGATGCCGCCGGATATCTTTACATACTCTGCGGGCGGCGGCTCCGGGTCGCGCGAGCTGATGCGCACGAACTGCACTTCCCCGATTTTGCCCGTTGCCACGGCATCCCGCAGGGCGCGGAAATTATGGTCGAAGCGCCTGTTGAAGCCGACCTGATATTTAAGCTTCTTTGGGGAATTCGCGAGCGCCGCCCTGACCTCGTAAATGCGCGCGAGCGTCTGGTCGACAGGCTTCTCGCAGAACACATGCTTGCCCGCCGCGATTGCTTCGAGCGAAAGCTCCGCGTGCGTGTCCGTCGAGGAGCAGATGAGCACGGCGTCGATGCGGGGGTCTTCGAGTATTTTCCTGTGATCCTTGTAAATCCCCTCTATGCCCGCGCCCTTAGCCCACGCGGCCGCGGCATCGCTCATGTACGGGTCGGCGATGGCGAGGATTTTCGCATCCGGCACGCCGGTCAATATGCTTTTTGCGTGCACCTGCCCGATGCGCCCCGCGCCGATGATTCCAACGTTTACCATGTTTGCCTCTTTGCCTCCGTTATGAAATGGCTTTTTTGATGCTTGCGGCGTAATGCGCAAGCACATGCTCCCGCGTGGGGACAGACAGCGTTTCAAGGGCGAACGCGCCCGTATAGCCGCCCTCTTTTATCGCGCGGCACACGGCGGGAAAATCGATCGTCCCTTCGCCCGGAAGGCCCCTGTGCGAATCCGCGAGGTGGACGTTTGTGATTTTGCCCGCGGCAAGGCGTGCCGTGGCGATGGTGTCCCCATCCTCCAGGTTGGAATGATATGTGTCGAAAAGAAGTCCCAGCGATTTGGGGTTGCCCATCCTTTCGATGAAGGCAAGCACCTCTTTCGTGCTGTTGATGATGCTCGTCTCCTTACGGTTGATGGCCTCGATCTGGAGCGTTACGCCCTTTTCTTCCGCATATGCGCACAGCGGCGCAAGGGTATGCGCAAGCAACGCCTCTAATTCTTCCTTCGCGCCCGGCTCAAGCTTGCCGCGCAGCAGCCCGATCGTCACGGGCGGGAAGCCGAGCTTTGCGGCAAGGTCGATATGCCCGCGCACGACTTCCACCGCGCGTTCGCGTATCTCCGCGTCGGGCGAGGTGAGATAAAGCCCTCCCAGCCCATATATCTGCCCGGTGGAGATGGTGGTAATCGCAAGACCGTTCTTTTTGGCCTCATTCAATACGTCGGCCGCGTCTGCCCTTTCAGGATACGCCACGGCGATCTCCACGCCCGTAAGGCCGTTTTTTGCGACATCCGCAAACGCCTCGCGCCAATGCGCGGCGGCATAGGGCGAAAAGACAGTATCATATTGAATAGGGACGGTTTGGGAGAGGGTATTCATGCAAACTCCTCCATGCTTTTTCGGGGATTGTCAAGGGGCCGAAGCCCCTTGACGTTTATTCCGGCTTTGACGGCATGTGCGTCAAAACGGATGAAAGCCGAAGGCTTTCGCACATTCGTGCTTTGCCGCCCGGAAATGCGGAGCATTTTAGGCAAAGTGCGCAATCTCAAAAAAGAGGCACAGCCTCTTTTTTGAATCGACTTTAGTCGATAAAGATGCCGCGCTTGGGCAATTCGTGGATGCTCTTCCAGCCCTCGCTCAAGGGTTCGCGCAGGCAGGGCTCGATCTCCTCCGCGGGACGGAAGGAGAACTTGGAGGGATCGGGTACCTTGCCCGCGGGGTAGGCGGTGATGATGTCCTCGCACATGAGCGTGAGGTATTCGCATATGGCGGCGACGGCGCGCTTGACCCTGCGCGGGTCTGCGCGCGTGGGCTTGCCCACGACGCCCTCGGGTGTGCCAAAGCGCTCTATCCATGCGTTGCCCTCCATCTCCTGCCAGCGGTTGGGCCTGTGGAAGGAGTCCACGGAGCCGTCGAAGAAGCCGTCCTGCAAGAAGCCGAAGTTGACGGGCGTCGCGTCGACGCACACGGACATGTCGACCATCTCGGGGAACATCAAAAGCGCCGCGCTCGTTTCCGACTCGTCGGCGTGAACGAAAGGTGTCGTGACAAAATCGGGTCGCTCGTCACCCAGCGGGTAGAAGAACTCGCGCACCGCACGGTGCCACTCCACCACGCACGCGAATGCAGGGAGCTGATAGCGCTTGAAGAACTCCTGCACGGCGTTCTCGAGCATCCAGTCCTGCCCGTGGTTGTTGACGAGGATAATCTTGCGAAAGCCGTCGTCCCATAAGCCCGCCATGACGTCCGCGAGCGTGTTGACCAAAGTGGTCTGCGAAATCATCACCGTGCCGGGCATGCCGATGTGGTGATAAGGATGCCCGCCGTAGTTGATGGGCGGGAATGCGAGGGAAACCTCGCGCCCGAGCTTCTTTGTTTTGCGGCGCACGGCCTCGCAGATGAACTGCACCATGAACGTATCCAGGCCGGAGCAATTGTGCGCGCCGTGGTTCTCCGTGCTGCCGATGGGCACGAGCACGATGTCGTTTCTGCGGCGCTTCTCGATGAGCTTTGCGCGCGGCGTGTTCTGGATATACGTCCCGGCGACGCCCATCTCGCACGGCGTGCCGATGCCGTAATCGTCGAGTATCTTCTGGATTTCCTCCTCGGAAGCGTCCCAAAGGCGCTTCTTCATGCGACCGACCTTGCTCTCTTCAAAGAAGATATTGGGGTACTGTGTCGTGAGATAGTCTTTATAAGCCATTTTTACCTCCTGACTTCAGTCGTCCATCACGCAGGTGATCTTCATGTTCTTGCGGTCCGTCTGCAGGGCGATGATGTTCTCGGGCACCTCGTCAAGGGTGATCTTCTTGGTGATCATGGGCAGCATATCCATGCCTGCGGCCATGCTGTCGATGACGCGCGGGAACGTGCCGTGGCCGCTATGGCCCTGCGAACCGACGATCTGCGCGCGGCGCACCTGCAGCACCTCGCCCGTGACGGGGATCTTCGCCTCCGCGCGGGCGACGACCACGACGGTGGCGTTGAGCGTGCGCCCTTCCCAGATGGCCTGCTCGATGCCCGGATATACGATGGTGGGCAGCCCCGTCGCCTCGAGATAGAGGCTCGCGCCCATGCCGTCGGTCAGCCGGAGCACTTCAGCGGTGAAATCGACCTTAGTCGGGTCGATCACGTAATCCGCGCCCATCTTCATGGCGAGCGCCGCGCGCTCGGGCTGGGGCTCGGAGACAATCACGATCGCGCCGCCCATGCGCTTGAGCTCACGGCAGGCCGCAAGGCCAACGGGGCCCGTGCCGCAGATGACCACATTGTCGCCCGGGCGGATGCCGCCGCCGCGCTCAATGACCGCGTTGTAGCCCACAGAGCAGGGTTCGACAAGAGAACCCGCGAGGAAGATATCCTTTTCATCCTTATAGACGCGGCGAAGGGGTTCCAGGCTCCACAGGCAGCGGTCCGGCAGCACGATGTACTCGCTGAACGCGCCGTTGACGTTGAAGCCGATCTCGTCGAGCCGCTCGCAGTGGTTGGGCCAGCCGTCCGCACAGGGCTTGCAGGAGCCGCACCAGAGCATTTCCTCCGCGCAGACCAGCTCGCCGCCCACGAAGGGCCTGTTGGTCACCTTGTCCTTGGCGCCCGGGCCGGATTTGACGACCACGCCGGAAAGCTCATGCCCGAGTATGCAGGGGAAGCCTGTGAGGCCGGGATAGAAGATATAACCCTCCTCGTTGGCCTGCGCCATGTGCACGTCACTCCCGCAGATGCCGCACGCCTTCACCTTGATGAGCACCTGTCCCGGGCCGGGTTCGGGTATATCGTATTCGTCGATGGTGATATAGGGATTGCGCCAAACCTGACTGCCAAGATACGTCTGTACGTGATCGATGTCCTTCGCGCCCAGCTTGAAGCCGGGCTTGGGGTCCCATGTCGCGTGAAGCGTCACGCCTCTCATCTTTTTAGCCATGTTCCTACCTCTTTCTCGATTGTTTTTTATTGTTGGCCCCGAAGGGATTTGCCCGAAACAAGCCGGAGCCGCTACACGGCGGGAAGTTATTTGAAACCGGTTGCATTAATTAGTATACAAAGAATGGGAAAGCTTTTTCGAAGGGAAAACGGCTCCTGTTCCGCAAACGTTTACATGATGCTAGAGATACATTGCATTTATATGGGTCATTGTCATTATAATAACGGTATCAGGCGCTGTCAATACTCATTCGTCAGGGCGCGTGCACTTCCCGCACATGAATTTGCGCATTGACAAACGCAGGCACATATAGTACTATGCTTAAATCGTAAACGTTTGCAGCATCATGCATCACTTTTTGCGCCGGGGTATAAAAATATAAAAATGAAAAATGTGACCATCAAGGATATTGCCAAAGTGGCCGGCGTCTCCTACGCGACCGTATCGCGCGCCCTCTCGGGCGGCTCCGATGTGAGCGCGGATACGCGCGCGCGCATACTTGAAATCTGCCGGGATATGGGATACACGGCCAATTACGTCGCCCGCTCCATGGTGATGAAGCGCACCAAGCTCATCGGCCTCATCCTCCCCAACATAGACAATCCGTTCATGAGCGAGCTTGCCTACCATATGGAAATACGCGCGCGCGAGCAAGGCTATAACCTCATGCTGTGCAATTCCTCCCACGACCTTGCGCTGGAGCGGGAGGCCTTCGCGCTGCTCATGGGCAGGCAGGTGGACGGCATCATACTCGTGCCCTCGGGCTTGGAATCCTATGAGAACCTGAAGCCGTATCTCACAAAAATGCCCACGGTTTTTACCGACGAGGACCTGCGCGACCAACCGGAAACCTACGTGGCCGTGGACAATTACCGCGGCGCGCGCATGGGCACGCAATATCTTTACTCCCTCGGTCAC
>JAEWMV010000077.1 GCA_023393045.1 Bacillota bacterium
AAGCGGAGGATGACGGGGTGCGAAAGAGCGCGGACATCCTCATGGCCCAATGCCTTGTCGGCATGGAAGACTACGCCGGGGCAAAGGAAAAAACGTTTGAAATCCTGAAGAAAGGATACGCGCTCAATCCAGACGATAAGCGCGCGCTTAAGGCGATTTTCACGCGCTTAAGCGATCGCGCTTCGGATGTTTGACGGGGATTTGTCGGGAAAGCTGTATGCGCCATAAGCGGAAAAAGGCATCTGTAAAATCGAATAATCAAACAAACCGGATTTTCTTCGGGAACATCCTCCTCGCTGCAGTTTTCGTTTTCGGGCTGCTCGCGGCCGGCGGCTATATCCGCATTTACCATGCCGTTTATGACCAGGACCTGTCCGAGGGCGTGCGCGTCGACGGCATAGACGTATCCCGGATGACCTATGAGGACGCAAAGCGGGTCGTTGTATCCAACGCGCGGCAGGTATTGGACGGCGTCTCCCTCACGCTGTTGTGCGCCGGGGAAACCGTGGAATTCGGTGCGGAGGAGATGGGCGTCTCCTTCGACGCGGAAAAGGTTCTCTACGAGGCGTACTCCTACGACAAGAGCCGCGGCGACTCCTACGCGGAGCGCTATGATAAAAAAGTGGCGCTGAGCCAGGGCATGGATTTCAAAACGGAATTCTCCGTTGAGCGGGCGGCGCTCAGGGAAACCCTGGCCAAATATGCCGCGCGCTATTACCTCCCCGCCGTCGACGCCACCGCCGCCTTCGACAAGCAAAGCGGCGCCTTCTCCTATACGTCCGAGCAGAACGGCTATCAGATCGACGTCTACGCGCTCACGGACCTTGTGGAAGCCAAGCTCCTCGCGGGGGATTATTCCGTCGTGGACGTGGAGCGTGAAACGCTCGCCCCCGCCGTCACGGTCGAATCGCTCAAGGAGTATACGACGCTCATCGCGTCCTATGAGACGCTCGCCGTCTTCAACGAGAACAGGAACGCCAACATCCAGCTCATGTGCGAAGCGCTCAACGGCGTGGAATTGCAGCCGGGCGACATCCTCTCACTCAACACGCTCACCGGGGAGCGCACGCCCGAGAAGGGCTATATGCCCGCCCCTGCCATCATACACGGCGTGCTCGTGGACGACGTGGGCGGCGGCGTATGCCAGCTTGCGGGCACGTTCTACAATGCGGCGCTGCTCGCCAACCTCGGCATCGTGGAGCGCGTGCGCCACACCTTCCCCTCAAGCTACCTCCCCATCGGGCAGGACTCGACCATCAACTGGGACAACAAGGATTTGAAGATACAGAACACCACGGAACATACCGTCTATATCCGCGCGCAATTCATCGATCAAAAAGTTATCGTGGAAATCTATGGACAACCTGTGCCGGATGGTATTACAATCAAGATACAAAACGACATTATCGAAGAAATTAAGCCGTCAAAACCCGAAATTCGCTACACGAACGAGCTTCTCGTGGGAATGTCCAAGGTGCTGCGCAACGCGCAAAGCGGATACAAGGTGAGGGTTTACCGCATTTACCTGCAAAACGGAGTGGAAATATCCCGGGAACAGATTTCATGGGACAATTACCCCGCTCTGAACAAAATCATATTAATGGGTAGCAATACCTACGAAAAATAGGAGGGCATAAAGCATGAAGGATTCGACTCAGGTAATCGGGCTGCCGCTCATCAGCATCAAGGAAGGCCTGGAATGCGGTGTTGTGCAGGATATACTCATGAACCCGGAAACCAATCGGATTAAGTCGCTGATCATACAGGGACTGAACAAGGAATACGATTTCCGCGAGATCGACATCGCCGACATCGTGGGCATCGGCAAGGACTACGTCATCACGCAGAGCGCCGAAAACGCGGCGGGCATTAACAGGGAAACCGGCAACGCGTCCTTGCTCAAAATGCGCTGCATCTCCGCCTCCGGCGACGTGCTGGGCAACGTGAATGAGTTTTCCTTCAATGAAAAGACCGGCGAGATCCGCTCCCTGCAGACGGACGCGGGCGCGCAGATCAACGGTGCACTCATCATATCCTTCTCCAACGATCTGCTGTTTGTGAACGTGGAGGATCAGTTCGCGCCCCTCGCCCCCGCGGCGGAGCAAAAGGCCGCCCCCGCTCCCGTTGCGGAGCAGAAGCCCGCGCCCGAAAAGCCGCAGGGCGGCGGTTCCTACTCGTCGCTGATGAAGGAACAGTCCGACTACCTTCTCGGCCGCACGGTGAAGAACGACATCCGCCGCGAGGACGGCTCCGTCATCATCCAGAAGGGCACGCAGGTCACGCAGGATACCATCGCGCTTGCGGAAAAAGCGGGCGTCATGATCGACCTCACGCTCGAGGCGGAGTAAGCGCCCGGCACCGCATCATAATCAATATCAGGAAACAGCCGCTTTTTTCGGCTGTTTCTTTGTCCAAGCCATTATTTCCCGCGCGCGGCGCATTGCCCTTCCGCCGCCGCCACGGTATTTTCCATCAGCATGGCGATGGTCATGGGCCCCACCCCGCCCGGCACGGGCGTTATATAAGAAGCCTTTTCCTTCACCGCCTCAAAGTCCACATCGCCGCATATTTTCCCGTTTTCGCCCCAGTTATTGCCCACGTCGATCACCGTAGCGCCCTCTTTCACCATGTCCGCCCCGATGAGCCGCGCGCTCCCCGCGGCGACGACGAGTATATCCGCGCGGGAGGTGAAGTCCGCAAGATTTCTTGTTTTCGTGTGGCAGATTGTGACGGTGCCGTCCCTTAATAGAAGCTGCATCGCCATGGGCCTGCCCACGAGCGCGCTTCTCCCCACGACCACGCAGTTCTTCCCCGCTATTTCGATATTCTCCGCATCCAGCAGCGCGACGACGCCCGCGGGCGTGCAGGCCGCCATATCCGCAAGCTTCGCACCGACGAGCGCAGAAAACGCGTCCACGTCCTTTTCGCGCGCCACGCGAAGCAGCGCGGCTTGTTCATTTATTCCTTTGGGGAAAGGCAACTGGCAGAGTATGCCGTGGACGGCCTCATCCGCGTTGAGCGCATCGATGAGCGTAGCGAGCTCGGCGTCCGTCGTCCCCCCGGGAAGCGGTATCACGCGCGGCACTATGCTCGACTCCACGCAGGCCTTTCGCTTTAATTCCACAAGCTTTTGCGATGACGGGTCGTCCCCCACGAGGACGAGCGCTAGGCAGGGTTCCGCCCCCCGCGCGCGCAGCGCGTCCGCCCTTTCCCGCACACGCGCTTTCACGTCCTGCGCCACGGCGCGGCCGTCTATCACCTTTGCCGCCATACTATACTCCCCCTCGCATCCCGGATTTTCCAATATACATATTGTTTATTATAACGCGAAGCGGACGAAACTCAAGCGCTTTTGGCGGCGCGCCCTCCCGGGCTGACACATGTGCGGCGGATATGCTATAATTGGTTTGTTTCGGCAATCATATATTGAAGTGAAGCGAGGATCATTATAATGAAAAGCATAAAGCCCGGCAGAGGCCCTTCGGCGATGAGCGTATGGGGGTCGGTAGTGGCGGCCATATTCGGCGTGTTCTGGATCATCACGGCCGTTTCCATGGGCGCGCCTGCGATCTTTCCCATATTCGGCGTACTCTTTATCGTCACAGCCGTCATCTCGGGCGTGTATCACTACAAAAACGCCACGGGCAAAAACCGCTACTCGAGCTTCGACATCACGGAAGGGAACGAGGAGCCCGACCCGCTCAACGAACGTTTTGGCGATAACACCTTTTCCGATACGGATACGCGCCAGCCGCATACCGGCGGTTTCTGCCCCTACTGCGGCGCCGCGGCCGAGCCGGAGTACGCC
>JAEWMV010000118.1 GCA_023393045.1 Bacillota bacterium
GATTTGATCATCGACGACACGCCGGAGGCCGTCATACTTTCCGGCTATGACCCGGTGCGGCCCCAGCACCCGCGCAACGCGCTCGAAAAGCTGATACTCGACGGGCGCATCCATCCCGCGCGCATCGAGGAAATGGTGGAAAAAGCCCGCAAGGAAGTGGACGTGCAAATTCGCGAGGCGGGCGAGCAGGCCATTTTCGAATGCGGCATACACGGGTTGCATCACGAGCTGGTCAAGCTCCTTGGCAGGCTCAAATACCGCACCAGCTACGGGCAGAACGTGCTCAAGCACTCCATAGAGGTGTCTCACCTCGCGGGCATGATGGCCGCGGAGCTGGGCGCGAACGTCGCGCTCGCAAAGCGCGCGGGCCTGCTGCACGACATCGGAAAGGCCATCGACCATGAGGTCGAAGGCCCGCACGTGCAAATCGGCGCGGACGCCGCGAAGAAATACCGCGAGAACAACCTCGTCATCAACGCCATCATGGCGCACCACGGCGACGTGGAGCCCGCGAGCATTGAGGCGGTGCTCGTGCAGGCGGGGGACGCCGTTTCCGCCGCACGCCCCGGCGCGCGCCGCGAGACGTTGGAGAACTACATCAAACGCCTTGAAAAGCTTGAGGAAATCGCCAATTCCTTCGAGGGTGTGGACAAGTCCTTCGCCATCCAGGCGGGGCGCGAGGTGCGCATCATTGTAAAGCCTGAGAGCATCACCGACGCGGACACCATCGTGATGGCGCGCGATATCGTCAAGCGCATAGAGAGCGAGCTCGAGTATCCGGGCCAGATCAAGGTCAACGTGATACGCGAGACGCGCGCGGTAGAATTCGCAAAATAATCTTTATAAATAACAGGCATGCGGGCGGAGAACATCCGCCCCTGTGCTTTTTTATTGGGAGGGAACCATGCAGGGCATACCCGTCGCGGACGCGCATTGTGATTTTTTATATTACATGCGTCACCGCGGCTTCTCGTTTGAGCATCCGAAAGAAGAACAGGCGGTGAGCCTCCCCGCCATGCGCGCGGGGGGCGCCGCGCTGCAGCTTTTTGCGGCGTGGATCGATCCGGACGAGAGGGAATCCCCCCTTCAGCAATGCCTGCTTCTCATAGACGCATACAAGCGGCTGCTCGCCTCCTGTGACGCGCTTGTCCCCTTCTCGAAGGACTTCGACCCGGCAAGCGGCAAAATCGCGGTGCTGCTCACCATAGAGGGGGGAGAGGCCGCCATGGGATATACTGAAAACATAAGGCTTTTTTATGCGCTTGGCGTGCGCGCGATGACGCTGACGTGGAACACCGCCAACGAGCTTGCAAGCCCCGCAATCGCCAGGCGTGACAAGGGCCTGAGCGCGCTTGGGCGCGCGTTCGTGCGCGAAATGGAGCGCATGGGCATGGCGCTGGACGTGGCGCATCTTGGGGACAGGGGTATTGACAACGCGCTTGAATCTACTGGCGCGCCCATCTTCTCCTCGCACACGAACGCGCGCGCGGTGTTTCCGCACAGGCGCTCCATGGGAGACAGGCATATCCGGGCAATCGCCGCGCGAGGGGGCGTCATCGGCGTCAATTACTATTCACCCCAGCTTGTGACTTCCGGCAGGGCTTCGATAGAGGATATCGTGAAGCACATCGCGCATATCGCCGAGGTCGGCGGGGCGGATTGCGTCATGCTGGGCTCCGACTTCGACGGCATGGGCGTGCAGTCCTACCCTGAAGGGCTCTCCTCGTGGGCGGACGTGCCCAAGCTCCTCGGCGCGCTCGCGCGCGCGGGCTTTTCGCAGGATGAAATATACGGCATCGCCTACGGCAACCTCGCGCGGTTCATGAAGCGCTTCACCTGACTTTGCCAAGTGAATTGAGAGAAACGAAAAGCCGCGAAACGTCCCGCGGCTTTTTCTCTGCCCTTGTGTTCAATAACCGTATTTTCCATCGTCCGCCGAGGCCTCGAAATCCTCCGCGGCAGCCATCCGGTAGCCGACGCCGATCTCCGCGAGGATGTAGCGCGGTGTCGTATGGTTCCTTTCTATCTTGCGCCGGATGTTGGCAATGTTCACGCGCAGTATCAGGTTGTTGTCGGAGCAGGCGTAAGGCCCCCAAATGCTCCTGATGATGGAATCGTGCGTGAGGACTTTGCCCGGATTATGCGCCATCAGCTCCACAATGCGGTACTCCAATCGTGTCAGGCGCGCGTCCTCCGGGCCGATGAAAACGCGCCCGCCCCTGAAATCCACGCTCAATTCCCCGACGGTATAATTCAATTCGGGCGTGGGGGAACCCGCGGCGATTTTTTTCGCCTGCCGCAGGGCCACGCGGATGCGCGCGAGCAGTTCGGAGGCGCTGAAAGGCTTGTTGATATAATCATCCGCGCCCATGTCGAGCGCCTGCACCTTGTCGAGTTCGCGGTTGCGCGCGGAAACGATAATGAGCGAGCCGTTGAACCATTCGCGTATGGATTGAATCACCTCGATGCCGTCTATATCAGGAAGACCGAGATCCAGCAGCACGACATCCGGCAGATGGGAGGCGGCCATGTGGAGCGCCTCCTTGCCCGAGGATGTATAGAGCACTTTGTAATCGTTCGCCTCCAGCAGCGAGCGAAGGATGTTCGTGATATAATCGTCGTCCTCGACGATAAGAATGGTCGCTTTGCTCATGCGTTTTCCTCCAAAGGCAATGTAAAAGTAAATATCGCGCCGAATTTGGGGTCGTTGCGGCCGCTGATTTCGCCGCCGTGCGCCTGTATGATGCTGCGGCAGATGGAAAGGCCGATGCCAAGCCCGCGCGCGGCCTCATAGTCCTGCTTGCGCGCGATCGGCTTGAAGAGGCTTGAAAGCGAATCCCGCGACAGGCCCACGCCGTAATCGCACACGCTGAACACCGCGAAATTGCCCTCCGCCCTCACATTGAGGTCGATGCGCTTGCTCCCGCCGCTATACTTAACCGCGTTTTCAACGAGGTTCATCAGCACCTGTATGATGAGCGTCGCGTCCATACCCACAAGCAGCAGCGTGTCGGGCGTAGAGGCCTGAATGACGGTTTCCGGGAAGCGCTTGTTGCAGCGCACGACCACCTCGCCCACGATTTCCTCCACCACTTCAGGAGATTTTTTGAGCGCGGGCGGACCGCTGTCCATCCTTGTGACGGAAAGCAGATTTTCCACCATATGACAGAGCCACTCGGCCTCCTCGTGGATGTTTGAGAGCAATCCTTCGCGGTCATGGGGGAGGATGCGCTCGCCGGATTGTATCAGCGTGGAGCACGCGCTCATGATGCCGGTGAGAGGGGAGCGGATGTCGTGTGAAATTGCCCTGAGGAAATCCGCGCGCGCGCGTTCGCGTTCCGCCTCGAGCAGCGTGTTCTGCTGCCTGTCCGCAAGGATTTGCCTTTCAAGCGCGCTGGAAGCCTGCTTGATGAGGTTTTCTATTTCGCCGCGCATCTCGCTGCCGAATTTATCCCCGTCGCCAAAGAGGATGGATATGACCACCGTGGTGTTGCCGTAGGGCTTGAGCGGGATATGAACGAAGGGCGAATAGGAGCAGATATCCGAAAAGCGGCCGGTCGGCCGACCGGTCAGAAACGCCTGCGCCGCAGCCTCCGGCTCGGATTCAAAATAAATGAGGCCGGGCGGGTTGCATAGCTCCGCGGCGACATGTCCGTCCTCGGCGCAGGAGAAGATGATGGAAGATTTGCCGTAAAGCTCGCTGATCGCGCTGAGTATCGTGGCGTAGATGTTCTCCATGCCGCGCACCGTGAGAAGGGCGTTTATTGCCAGCTGGTAGACGATGTTGCGGTCGGCCTTGACGGTGGAAAAATATTCCTGTTGCTGAATGCTTGTGATCATGTGCATCATGAGTCCGACGAATACGATGGTGCCCAGCGTGATGAGCGCGATGTCGTTGATTCGCGTGTCCGGCATCGCAGGCCCGATCAAAAGCGCGATGATGATCTGCAAAGCCGTCACACAAGCGGCCCCGAGCGTAAGATAATAGTCCTTGGTGGTGGTGGAGATGATGAAAATGGAAACCACGGCGGTTATGATGGTAAAGCGGGCATTGCCGAGCGCCACGAGAAAAACGCAGCAGCTTATGGCGTTGACCAAAATCGCCGCCGCCATGATGCGCCTGCTTTTATCCCTTAAAATCCATACGAAAAGAGCGTGTGCCTTGTGATAGAGTTTCCCCATGGGGCCTCCGGTCCGCGTCCGGGCGCGAAAGAGCGTATGCATATAATATACCTTATCCGCGCGTAAAGTCAAAAGCCCTGCGCCCCGAAAGCAGCGTTAAGAAAAAGTTAAGAAAGGCCCTATTCGCTTGAAACGGCGCCGCGTCTTGATTAGGATTAAAGAAAATCGCAGCCGTAAATCCAATTTTATTTCTATACATGCCATCATCATTCTGGTAAAAACCGGGAACGGATTTTTACATATTCAACGTTAGAAATGAGAGGAGAACACCCATGGAGAAAGCGAAAATTACCGCGTTGGTACTGTGCGTGCTGATGCTTGCCGCGCTTGTGTGCGCCTGCAAGGACGCCGGCGGGACCGTATCGCCCGGCCAGACCAATAGCGAGGGGAACGGACAACCCACCGGCACGGACCCCGGTTCGAACGCCGGCGCGAACGGACTGGTTCCCAGCGGGGAAACCGAGCTGACCTATCTGTACAGCAGCGAGGTTACGGACTGGAACTATCTCACCACCACGAGCAACACCCCCGCGATGTACATCGATTCCCTCGTGGAGTACGATTACCTCGGCATCTGCCAGCCCTGCCTTGCCGAGAGCTGGGAGCGCTCCGACGACGGCCTCGTCTGGACCTTCCATATCCGCGAGGGCGTCATGTGGATGACCTATGACCAAGAGGAGTATGCCGAGACCACCGCGGAAGATTTTGTCACCTCCGCCGAGTATATCCTCAACGCCGCCAACGGCTCGCGCCTCTCCGACATGCTCTTCATGATAGAGGGCGCCGAGGCATATTTTGACGCCACTTCCCAGGGCCAGCCGGCCGATTTCGCGAGCGTGGGCGTGAAGGCTGTCGACAAATACACCCTCCAGTACACGCTCAACGCGCCGCTGACCTATTTTCTTTCCTCCCTCACCTACAAGTGCTTCTTCCCGGCGAACAAGCAGTTCATCGAGGAGTGCGGGGACATGTTCTCCACCGACAACCAGACCATGCTCTATAACGGTGAGTTCGTGATGACCGAGTACGAGCCGCAGGGCAGGATCGTCTCCGTTCTCAACCCGACTTACTGGGACATGGAGGACATGCACATCACCAAGATCACCGAGATTTACAACGCAGAGGCGGGAACGGTTGAGCCCGAGATGTTCCTTCGCGGCGAGGTCAACTATGCGGAAATCCCCTCCGTGCAGCTCACGGACTGGCTCGGCAATCCTGAGAAAGCCAAGTATATCCGGCCCTGCCGCCCGAGCTTCTACACCTATTATTACA
>JAEWMV010000129.1 GCA_023393045.1 Bacillota bacterium
CGCGTACGCAAGCCTCGGCGGCCCCGTGCTGGAACGCGCCTGCACCCATGCGGGCGGACCGTACAACTTCCAGAACTTCGACATCGAGGGTTACGCGTGGTATACGAACAACCCGCCCGCGGGGGCGTTTCGCGGCTTCGGCGTGACGCAAAGCTGCTTTGCGATGGAGAGCATGCTCAATCACATCGCCCACCAGCTTAACATCAGTCCGTGGGAAATACGCTACCGCAACGCCATACGCCCCGGGCAGGAACTGCCAAACGGGCAGATTACGGATGATTCCGCAGGGCTTGTGGAAACGCTGCTCGCGGTCAAGGACGAATACGAAAACGCAAAATACGCGGGCATCGCCTGCGCGATGAAGAACGCGGGCGTGGGCGTCGGCCTGCCGGACACGGGGCGCGTGCGCCTCGTGGTCGAGGGCGGCAAGGTCCACATCCACGCGGGGGCCTCCTGCATCGGACAGGGCCTGGGCACGGTGCTCCTGCAATATGTGCACCAGGCGACGGGCATCCCGCGCGAGCACATCGTCTACGCGCCTTCCACCACCTTCAACGCGCCGGATTCCGGCACCACCTCCGGCTCGCGCCAGACGCTGGTGACGGGCGAGGCCGCCCTTCGCGCCTGCGTGAAGCTGCGCGAGGATTATGAGCGCAACACCCTTCGCGACCTCGACGGGCGCGAATATTACGGCGAATACCTCGCCCTCACGGATTCCCCCGGCTCCGGCAAACTCAATCCCATCAGCCACGTCGCCTACGGATACGCCACGCACGTCGCCATACTGGGCGAGGACGGCAAGCTCGCGCGCGTCGTCGCGGCGCATCAGGTGGGCCGCGCGGTCAATCCGCTTTCCGTAGAAGGGCAGATAGAGGGCGGCGTCACCATGAGCTGCGGCTACGCCCTCACCGAAAAATACCCCGTCGACGCGGACTGTAAACCCACGGCTAAGTTCGGCACGCTGGGGCTTTTGCGCGCGGACAACGCGCCGGAGGTGAAATCCGTCATCGTGGAAAAGGCGGGCATCAACCAGGCGATGGGCGCCATCGGCATCGGCGAGATCACCTCCATCCCCACGGCCCCCGCCATCGCGGAGGCGTATTACCGCTTTGACGGGCGCGAGCGCACCTCGCTTCCGCTCGAAGGCACGCCCTATTCGAAATAATTGTCCGGGAGGTTTTATTATGGAGCTCAACCGCTATATCGACCACACGCTGCTCAAGCCCGAGGCCACGTCCGCGCAGATTGAAAAGCTCTGCGAAGAAGCGAAACGGTATCATTTCGCCTCCGTGTGCGTGAATTCGTGCTATGTGCCGCTCGCGAAAGAACGGCTCAAGGGCACGGACGTCGCCGTGTGCTGCGTGGCGGGCTTCCCGCTGGGGGCGATGCTCACTTCCGCCAAGGCGCAGGAGGCGAAGCTTGCCGTGGAAGCGGGGGCAAACGAGGTGGACATGGTGATCAACATCGGCCTTGCGAAAGCGCGCGAATGGCGGCGCGTGGAGGAGGACATCCGTGCCGTAGCCGAGGCCGTGCATCCCGCGGCGCACTTGAAGGTCATCATCGAGACCTGCCTTTTGACGGATGAGGAAAAAGTGCAAGCCTGTCTCGCGGCAAAAGCCGCGGGCGCAGATTTTGTAAAAACCTCCACGGGTTTTTCCACGGGCGGCGCGACCGCCGCCGACGTGGCGCTCATGCGCAAAACCGTCGGCCCCGACATGGGCGTAAAAGCCTCCGGCGGCGTGCGCACGCGCGCGGACGCCCTCGCCATGATCGAGGCGGGCGCGACAAGGCTCGGCACGAGCAACGGGGTGGGGCTCATTGACAATCAGGATTGTCAATGAGCAGCTAACAGTGAATAACGAATAACTACAATAAGTGGGGATTCCGCTTTGCGGAATCCCTTCATGCTGGTACTTATTCACTATTCACCATTCGCTATTAGTTGATTTTATCCCTGTTTATCCCCATGCTCATGCACCTGGGGCCGCCGCGGCCGCGCACAAGCTCCGCCGCGGGGATGGTGTTGACCTTGACGCCCGCGCGGGCGAGCAGCTCGTTTGTGACCTCATTGCGGTCGTACACGATAACGCTGCCCGGGGCGATGGTGAGCGTGTTGGAAGCCATGTTCCAATGCTCGCGCGCGGCGATGATGGGGTCGCCCCCGCCCATCTCCACGAAGCGCACGGAGGGAAGCCCCAGCACCCGCGCAAAAATCTTGTCGACCGGGTCGGTGGTGATGGAAATGCGAAGCGCGCCGGGCTTGCCGGTGAGCTCGTACACGTCGAACTGCTTGTCGTAAATGCAGGGGTGGGTGAGGAACTTATCGTAATCCACCATCGTGCAGAGCACGTCGAGGTGCATGAATGTGCGCGATTTGGGGTTGTTGAAGACGAGTATGCGCTCAAACCCCTCGGCAAAAAGCCTGTTGGCGAGTATCTCCACCGCGGCGATGCTCGTGCGCTCCCCGCAGCCTATGGCCAGCACCTTGTCGGAGAGGATGAGCACGTCGCCCCCCTCGATGATATAGGGCATGGAGTTGTCATACCAGAGCGGAACGTCCTTGAAGAGAGGATGGAAATCGTGGATGTAGCGCGTAAAAAGCGTTTCCCGCCTGCGGGAGCGCTTGCTCATGGAGGAAACGAGCATCCCGCCGCCGATGCAGGCGGAGGTATCCCGCGTAAAGTAGATGTTGGGCATGGGGTCGAGCACGAAGGGATAGGGATCGCGCACGCTCAAGGCCACGCTGCGCGGCGCAATGCCCTCGAGGTCGGCGGGGCGTATCCCCTTGGACACGGCGCGGAAGAGTTCCCGCGGCGTCATGGGCGTGAGATAGGCGCGCACCGCCTCGCAAAGCTCCTCGCCGTTGACGCTGCTTTCGCGCAGGAATTCGTCGATATAGCGAAAGCGCAGCGCGTCCTGCGCGATCACGTCGCAGAAAAGGTCGTTCAAAAACAGCACCTGGGCGCCGTTGTCCCACAGCACCTTCGTGAAGGCGTCATGGTCGCGCTGCGCCGCGGGCAGATAGGGCGTGTCGTCGATGAGCATCTCGGCGAAAAAGTCCGGCGTGACCTGGTCGATTTCAATGCCCGGCCTGTGCAGCATGACGGTGTTTAATTTGCCTATCTCGGAGTACTGATGAACGAACTTCTCCATATTTCACCTCGATATGAATATTATATTGCATATGCATATTGAGTATACACCAATTTTATGCAGGAGTAAAGGGCGGCATGCCAATTATAGAACAAACAATGCGCCAAGGATATATTCTTCCCGCTTTATTGATTTAGAACCTAAACCATGTTGCATTTTTTCCTTCATGGCTTTATAATGGCGCTGGATGGGAATACTTCCCGATGGAACCCTGCTTCACAAATCTATCAATAGGAGAGATGCTATGCTTTACGACAGGATTTACAACTTTTCCGCAGGCCCCTCCATGCTGCCCGTAGAGGTGCTTGAGAGCGCGCGGGACAACACGCTCAATTACGAGGGCAGCGGCATGTCCGTTATGGAGATGAGCCACCGCTCCAAGGTCTATGACGCCATCATCCAGCAGGCCGAAGCGGGGTTGAGACGGGTCATGGAGATTCCCGACAATTATAAGGTCATTTTCATGCAGGGCGGCGCGACGCTGCAGTTTGCCTGCGTGCCGCTCAACCTGATGAACAAGAACCGCAAGGCGGACTATATCGTGACCGGCAGCTTCTCCGGCAAGGCCGCCAAGGAAGCCGAGAAGTACGGCAAGGTCAACATCGCCTGGACGGGCAAGAGCATCAACTTCGCCCGCATCCCCCGGCAGGAGGAATTGAACCTCGATCCCGAGGCGGACTATGTGCACATCTGCTACAACAACACCATCTACGGCTCCTGCTGGGATTACATTCCCGACACGGGCAATGTGCCCCTCGTCGCGGACCTCTCCAGCTGCATTTTGAGCCGTCCCATAGACGTTAGCAAGTTCGCCATGATCTACGCGGGCGCGCAGAAGAACATCGCCCCCGCGGGCCTCACCATCGTGATCATCCGCGAGGATCTGCTTGGCAGCGTCAACCCCATCACGCCCACGATGTGCGATTATACCATCAACGCCGAAGCGGGCTCCATGCACAACACCCCGCCCTGCTGGTGCATCTATATCTGCAAGCTCGTCATGGACTGGATCGAAAAGACCGGCGGCCTCAGGGAGCGTGAGAAGGTCAACCTCAAGAAGGCGGAAATCCTCTACAGATGTCTGGACGAAAGCAGCTTCTACACCACCGCCATCGAGAAGGGCAGCCACTCCATCATGAACGTGCGCTTCAACACCCCGAGCGAGGAGCTTGACGCCAAGTTCGTCAAGGAAAGCGTCGCCGCCGGGATGACCAACCTCAAGGCGCACCGCTCCACGGGCGGCCTGCGCGCATCCATCTACAACTGCATGCCCGTGGAGGGCGTCGAATATCTCGTCGCCTTCATGAAGAAGTTCGAAGCCGAGAACAAGTAAAGGAGACAGATCAATGAGGATACTCGCATCCGACGGGTTGGATAAATCCGCAGTCGCCGCCCTGAAGGAAAAGGGCCATGAGGTGGTGGAGCAGTTCTACCAGCCGGAAGAGCTCGCCCAGCAGGTCAAGGAGTTCGACGTGCTGGTCGTGCGCAGCGCCACCAAGGTGAGGAAGCCCATCATCGACGCCGCGAAGGAAGCAGGCAAACTCAAGCTCATCATCCGCGGCGGCGTGGGCGTGGACAATATCGATGTGGAATACGCAGAGGCCAACGGCATCAAGGTGAAGAACACGCCGCGCGCCTCGAGCAACACGGTCGCGGAGCTTGCGCTGGCGCACATGTTCAGCGTCGCCCGCTTCATTTCCGTGGCGGGCCACAGCATGCGCGAGGACAAGTGGGATAAAAACGAGTACAAGGGCATCGAGCTTGCGGGCAGGACGCTCGGCATCATCGGCTGCGGCCGCATCGGCCAGATGCTCGCGGCCAAGGCGCAGGCGCTGGGGATGAAGGTCATCGCCAACGACATTTACGAGTGCGAAGGCCTCGCGTGCGAAACCTTCCGCTACGACTGCCTTGACGAGCTGTTTAAAAACTCCGACTTCATCTCGCTGCACACGCCCAGCCTCGACGGCAAGCCCCTCATCAACGCGGAGACCATCGCCAAGATGAAGGACGGCGCCATCATCATCAACACCAGCCGCGGCAACAACATCGACGAGCAGGCGCTGCTCGACGCGCTCAACTCCGGCAAGCTGCGCGGCGCGGGGCTCGACGTGTTCGCCGAGGAACCGGCCAAGAATCATGCGCTCTACTGCCACCCGCACGTTTCCTGCACGCCCCACATCGGCGCGCAGACCGCGGAGGCGCAAAAGCGCGTGGGCGGAGAGATTGTGGACATCATCTGCGCGATGTAAGGTAAATCGACTGCTTAAAAGCGCACCGCAACAGTTCTCCGTTGCGGTGCGCTTTTTGTCATGTTGAAATCCACGCTTCAGGGATTCCTTAAAGCGCTTCAGATTGTCGACAACAAATCTTTTGCTATTCGGACATCGATCAGCTTGTTTCCGTTTTCAACAACAAACCGCAACTTCGTTTTTGCTTCGTCGATTCTGCCTTGCGCAATATGGATCTTTGCAAGCAGCAGTGCCCTGTATACCGCGTCTCTCATGTTTGTTTCAGCTGCATTGTTTAATATTTCAATGGATTTGTTATAATCCTGCTTAAAATATGCAATTTCAGCAACGTTATGCTGAATCGTTGCCGAGAGCATGTTTTTTTGCTTTTCGTTTTTTATATCGTCGAATAATTGTATAGACTTATTCTGCCATATCTCCGCTTTTTCCAGCTCGTTCAAACATAGATATATATCCGCCAGATTATTATAGTACACCACTTTGGTAATGGGCATTGTACCGGGATATTTATCAATATTGATTGCCCTCAGCTGCTCAAGAACCTTTTTATACTCACCTGCATTTCTGAGCGCCACGCAATAATCGATCATAAGGATTTGTCCGTATGTTTGCGAACGATTATACGACAATTGATCCTCGGTTTCTTTCAGCAAAGGATAAGGATCGCATTGTTCCCTTAACGCTTTTTCCGCTTGTAAAAGCAATTTTCTTGCGCAGGAGTTGACAAAGCTCCAGGAAGACAGGAGCATAAAAAGAGTGAACAGGCCAACGATCCAAAGAGGCAACTCCAAGAAAAGAAAAACCGCTAAGAAAAGCACGGAAATCGGCGCTGTCCATAAGAAAATCACCAATCTGCCGTGCTTTGCGCACCACCTGTACATAACAGAACACCCTTCCCGCCGTACGAATAATCAGAACTTCAATTTCAGCCTGCCGGAAAATGTATAAGCACGGTTCCCGGCTTATGGTTCCCCGCGTCTTGCATGCCTAATCGATGATCAGTTCTTCCAGTACGCGCTTCCGTCGCTCTTTCGCGCCATCAGCCCGGCCTCGATGAGTTCGCGGCGCAGGGTGAAGGGGTCGTTGTAAATTTGGAGCAGGATCGCGTTGACCTCCTGCTCGGTATAGGTGCGCTCCTTCACAAAATACTTATCCGCGACATAGCCGAGTATCACTTCCCGCTTGCCCGCCTTGACGGGAATCGAGGCGAGGCGGCCGTTTTGAAAAAAGCTGCGCACAATCTTTTCCTTCTGCTGCTCTTCGGTGAGCGGCGCGCGCTTATGCTGCTCTTCCATCAGATTTTCCCTCCGAGATAGTAATAGATGATCACGAGCGACTCGCGCATGTAGTCGTTGGGCGTGATGTAGGCGACGCCCCGCGCGCCGATGCCGTTGGCGTCAAGCCCCAGAGAGCGCGCCACCTTCTCCGCGCGAAGGACGTGGAAGCGCGTGGTCACAAAAAGCACCTTCGCGCCCGCGCCGAGCTCCTCCTCTATGATGCGCTTGGAGTTGAGGAAGTTGGTGTACGTGCTGTCCGACTCCCCCTCCATGCGGATGCGGCCCTCGTCAAGCCCATGTGCCACGAGGTAGCGGCGCATGGCCTCCGCCTCTGTGATGTCCTCCCCCTGCCCCTGCCCGCCGGAAACGACGACGAGCGTGCCGGGGTTGGCATTTGCGTAATCGAGCGCCACATCCAGCCGCCGCGCAAGCGTGAGGGAGACCCGCTCCCCGCGCACGCCGCAGCCGAGCACGATGATCGCATCCGCGCCGGGGTCGGGTTCGATATGGCCTTCCCGGTAAATCATGGGCACCATGATGAGGAGGATGAGCGCGTAGCCCGCGTAGCCCGCAATCAGCAGCCATTTGACAAACGCGCCGAAACCCGTGTGGAAGAATTTTGTAGCAGCGGGAAAGAACAGGCCGATGAGCAAAAGCGGCGTACCGAGAAGCGCGGGCAGCAGCGTGCCCGCGTTGGGGTTGGAGTACATGGAAACGGCCGCCGTGTCCAGCACGCCCAGCGCGCCCAGTATGACGAAGAGGACGCGAAGCGCGCTCATGGGCTGCCCTCCCCGAGGGACGCGCCTTCCCCGAGCGCCTTCACGCGCTTGATTGTGTAATTTGCGATATATACGCCCGCGAGCACCAGCGCGGTGCCGACGCCCTGTATGAAGGAAAACTTTTCATGCAGCAGCACCCCCGCCAGCACCGCGACGACGGTGGTGATCCCCGCAAACGAGGTGCAGCGCGCCGCGCCGATGGCGCCGACGGCGTAGTTGGCCATGAGGAAGGCCAGCACCTGACAGCCCACGGAGAGGTACAATACCGCCGTGAGGAAGCTCGTATCCCGAAAGGGGGCCGTAAGATAAGCCGTCATCGTGCCGTTGACGCCGTTTTCAACCAGCGCCATGCCCGTGAAGATCACCGCGCCCAAGACGGCCATGACGAAGGTTTTTTCCGTGCTCGTATACTCCGCCGCCTTGCGCTGGAAGACGACGGAAAGCGCGTCGCTCGACATGGCGAGGATAATCATGAGATAGCCCAGAACGTTGAGCGAGGCGTCCAGCCCTTTGGCAAGCACCATCGTCAGCACGCCCGCCACGGACACCACGATGCCCGCGACCTGCGGCCTGGTGGGCTTTTCCTTGATGATGAGGCTGCAGAATATGATTGTGACGATGGGAAGAAACGTCACCAGCGAGCCGCTCTCCGAGGCGGTGGTGAGCTTGACGCCAAACGTTTCCCCAATAAAATAAAGTCCAGGCTGGAAGACGGCGATGAGCAGCAGCGGCCCTATGCTTTTGCTGCGAAGATCGATTTTCATCACGCCCGTGAGCACGCAAATGCCCATCGCCGCGAGGGCGAAGAGAAAACGCCAGGAGAGCAGCGTGAACGCGCTGTATGTATTGACAGTCTCCTTGGTGAAAAGGAAGCTCAGGGCAAATAATACGTGCGAGAATATCCCGCACAGCACGCCCATTATTTCGGTTCGGTTTTTCATATGGCCAGTATAGCACATTGTGAAGAACAGGTGTAGATGGATTGTTAATTTTGTCAACAAGCGCGCGCGCGGTTGCAATCGCCTGCCCGCTCATGCTAAAATCATGCTGTTGTATTATGGAAAGAAGGGAATTCGAATGAGCTTTATTGATAAGCTGCTGGGCAATTCCAGCGAAAGCAAGCTGAAAAAGCTCGCGCCCCTCGTGAAGCGCATCAACGAGCTCGAGATAGCCATGCGCGCGCTCGGGGACGACGCCATGCGCGCCAAAACCGCGGAATTCAAAGAGAGGCTCGCCAAGGGCGAAACGCTCGACTCCCTGCTGCCCGAAGCCTTCGCGCTCGTGCGCGAAGCCGCGATACGCACCATCGGCCAGCGCCATTTCGACGTGCAGCTTCTGGGCGGCATCACGTTGCATCAGGGCCGCATCGCCGAGATGAAAACGGGCGAGGGCAAAACGCTGGTGGCGACGCTGCCCGCCTACCTCAACGCACTCACGGGAGAGGGCGTGCACGTCGTGACAGTCAACGATTATCTCGCCAGCCGCGACGCGCAGTGGATGGGCAAGATACACCGCTTCCTCGGCCTCAGCGTAGGCTGCATCGTGCACGATCTCGATAACGACGCGCGCCGCCGCGCCTACGCGTGCGACATCACATACGGCACCAACAACGAGTTCGGTTTCGACTACCTCAGGGACAACATGGTGGTCTACCGCGAGCAGATGGTGCAGCGCGCCCTCAACTACGCCATCGTGGACGAGGTGGACTCCATACTCATCGACGAGGCGAGGACGCCGCTTATTATCTCCGGCTCGGGCGACAAATCGACCGACCTCTATGCCAAGGCGGACAGGTTCGTCAAGCGGCTCGAGCGCGGCGCAAACATCGAAAAGGCCTCCAAAACGGAGCTGATGCTCGGCGAGGAGCAGAAGGAAAGCGGCGACTACATGTGCGACATCAAGGCGCGCACCGTCGCCCTCACCGCGCGCGGCGTAGAGAAAGCGGAGCAGCATTTCGGCATAGAGGACATCTCCTCCACGGAAAATCAGGAACTCAATCATCATATTATACAGGCACTCAAAGCGAACGCCCTCTTCACGCGCGACAAGGATTATGTCGTGCAGGACGGGCAGGTGCTCATCGTCGACGAGTTCACCGGCCGCCTCATGCTCGGCCGCCGCTACAGCGACGGGCTGCATCAGGCGCTGGAGGCGAAGGAAAACGTGAAGGTCGAGCGCGAGAATAAGACGCTTGCGACCATCACTTTCCAGAACTACTTCCGCATGTTCAAAAAGCTTGCGGGCATGACGGGCACGGCCAAGACGGAAGAGGCGGAGTTTCAGTCCATCTACGGGCTGGACGTGGTGGAAATTCCCACCAACAAGCCGCTCGTGCGCGCGGACAACAACGACGTCATCTACGCGAGCGAAAACGGCAAGTTCCGCGCGGCGGTTGAGGAAATCAAAACCGTGCACGCGACGGGCCAGCCCATACTCGTGGGCACCATTTCGGTCGAGAAGAGCGAGCTTTTGAGTTCCATGCTCAAAAAGCGCGGCATCGAGCACCAGGTGTTGAACGCCAAGCTGCACGCCAAGGAGGCGGAAATCGTGGCGCAGGCGGGCAAATGGGGCGCCGTCACCATCGCCACGAACATGGCGGGCCGCGGCACGGACATACTTTTAGGCGGCAACCCGGAGTTCCTCGCCAAGCGCGAGCTTCGCCAGAACGGACTTGAGGATGCTCTTATAGAGGAGGCCACAGGTCACGCCGAAACGGACGACGAGGAAGTCATCGCCGCGCGCGAAGCCTACAAGCAGGCGTACGAAAAATTCAAGGCGCAGACGGATGCGGAGCACGACAGGGTCGTGAGTGCGGGCGGCCTGCACATCATTGGCACGGAGCGCCACGAGTCCCGCCGCATCGACAATCAGCTGCGCGGCCGTTCCGGCCGTCAGGGCGACCCCGGCAGCACGCGCTTCTACGTTTCCCTTGAGGATGAGCTGATGCTGCGCTTCGGCGGGGAGCGGGTGAAGGCGCTCATGGAACGCATTTCGCCGGAGGATGAGATACCGCTTGACCTTCGCATCCTCACAAAGCAGATCGAGAACGCCCAGAAGCGCGTCGAAATGCACAACTTTGATATCCGAAAGAACGTTTTGCAGTACGACGACGTGATGAATAAGCAGCGCGAAATCATCTACGGGCAGCGCCGCAAGGTTTTGATGGGCGAGGACATACACGAGTCCGTCATGGAGA
This sequence comes from Bacillota bacterium, assembly GCA_023393045.1. Taxonomy (GTDB): domain Bacteria; phylum Bacillota; class Clostridia; order Christensenellales; family CAG-138; genus Phil1. Next base: position 10,655 of record JAEWMV010000129.1, read on the forward strand.
TGATACGGGAAACCATCGCCTCCCGCCTGACGCTTTTCGCCCCTGCGCACGCCAAGGCGGCCGACTGGGATATGCTCGGGCTCTATAAGGAGCTCGCGCAGATCACGGGCGAGGATTACACGGGCAAGCTCCACGGCGTGACGGACAGGAACGATCTGGAGGAAAAGGCGCAGGAACTGGTGGACGCGACCTACGCCAAGCGCGAGGCGGACATCGCCGGGGCGGGCGTGGACATGCGCGAGGTGGAACGCGTGCTGCTCTTGAAGGCCGTGGACGCGCACTGGATGGACCATATCGACGCCATGGATCAGCTGCGTCAGGGCATCGGCCTGCAGGCCATCGCGCAGAAGGACCCGGTCGTGGCGTATCGCAACATGGGCTTCGATATGTTTGACGAAATGATCATGGGCATACGCGAGCGCACGGTGAGGACGCTTTTCCACGTTTCCATCCGTCAGGCGCCGCAAAAGCGCGAGCAGCTCGCCAACCCCATCACGACCTCGGGCGATACCAAGCCGCAGCCCAAGCGCAGCGACAAGCAGCCCGGCCGCAACGACCCCTGCCCCTGCGGCAGCGGCAAGAAATACAAGAACTGCTGCGGCAAAACCGCATAGCGGCGATGTATAAGCGATGAGCAAACACAACGAATCTAGTTATAGAAGGAAGTGATCAAGAGTGATACAGCTGGAGGAAATCAGGCAGAAGCTTGCCGAAACCGCGCAAACGCTCAAAGAGGCAGGTGGGTCCCTTTAACCTCGCCGAATTGGCCGAGGAAAAGGAAAAGCTAGAGGCCGATATGGCGCGGCCCGACTTCTGGAACGATGTGGAAAACGCCAACAAGGTCAACCAGCGCATGAAGAGCATCAGCGGCAAGCTTGAGAAATACCGCAAGCTTACCGCGCGCGCTGAGGACCTTGAGGTATTGATGGACATGGCCGACGAGGCGGAGGATGAAAGTCTTTTGCCCGAAATCGAGGAGGAATACGATTCCCTCGAGGCCGCCGTACAGGCATTGAAGCTTGAAACGCTTCTCAAAGGCCCCTACGACGCGTGCGACGCCATACTTTCCCTGCACGCGGGCGCGGGCGGCACGGAGGCGCAGGACTGGGTTTCTATCCTCTATCGCATGTACACGCGCTACTGCGAGCGGCGCGGGTATGAGGTGCGCGAGCTGGATTTGCTCGACGGGGACGAGGCCGGCATCAAGAGCGTGACCTTCGAGGTCGCTGGCGACAACGCCTACGGTTACCTTAAAGCCGAAAAGGGCGTGCACAGGCTGGTTCGCATCTCCCCCTTCGACTCGGCGGGAAGAAGGCACACGTCATTTGCTTCCCTCGACGTAACGCCCATATTCGACGACGAGTCGAACGACGTGAAAATCGACCCGGACGACCTGCGCGTCGACACCTACCGAAGCGGCGGCGCGGGCGGGCAGAACGTCAACAAGGTCAGCTCCGCCATACGCATCACGCACATCCCCACGGGCATCGTGGTGCAGTGCCAGAACGAGCGCAGCCAGCTCCAGAATAAGGAGATGGCCATGCGCATACTCCGCGGCAAGCTCGTGGAACTCGCCGAGCGCGAGCGCATGGATCAGATGGCCGAAATCAAGGGCGAAATGAAGAAGATCGAGTGGGGCAGCCAGATACGCTCCTATGTGTTCCAGCCCTACACGCTCGTTAAGGACCACCGCACGGGCGTGGAGGACGGCAACATTCAAGCCGTCATGGACGGCGACATCGAGCCGTTTATCGACGCGTTTTTGGCAAAAAGTTAAGCTGTCATACAGCAAAGGAGCGGGTTTTCGCCCGCTCCTTTTTCTACATCTGATTTACAGTTCAATATCGTCCGAAAGCCTCAGCATCAGCAGCGCAAGGGAAAGCACGTCCGCGCAGCCGCCGGGGCTCAGGTTCTTTTCTATGAAAGCATCGTCCATCTCGCGCAGCGCGTCGAAGCGTTCCTCCACGGGCAGCGCGTTGATGCGCGCCGCGCCCTTTTGCGCGAAAGCGAGCCCATCCTCCCCGCCGCGATGAATGAGGTTGGTGTCGCCGAGCTTTTCCATGACGACGGGCAGCGTCAGCGCGGCCGCATCCTCGGAGTGATACCCGCGTTTCATGAAGCCTTCGAGCGCGGCCAGCGCTTCCCGCGCCGTGGGAAAACCCTGCGCCGCCTCGCCCCGCGCGCCCAAAGCCCCGGTTTTTACAAATGCGCGCTCCCCATTGGTAACGGGCGCGGCCGCGGCCTGCGCGAGGGCGGATTCCATATCGAAGGAGGCGAGGCGCATGACCTCGTCGAGTGCGGGCCGCTCCGTTTTTAAGTAAATTCCCGCGCCCGCGAGCAGCAGGCCCATGGAAAAAATGGCGCCCTTATGCGCGTTCGCGCCGCAGGTGGCCTCGAGCATGGCGCGCTCCGCGATGATTCCTTCCTCGCGCAGCTTCCCCATCAGCTCCCGCGCCGAAGCATCGGGCGAAGCGAGGGCGATGGCGGCCATCCTCTCAAAATAAGGACGAATCGCCTCCGCGCTCGCATAAAAGCTTTGGATATCCATATCCTTATGCGCGCCGGAATTGTTCCGGTCGACAAGGCCGGGCTTGGGCGTGGCGTTGACCTCCGCGATGAGCGCGTCGCAGGCAAGGGACGCGAGTTTCTTCGCCGCAAAAGCGCATAAAAGCGCGTCCGTCCTTTCATAAAGCACGTCCAGCCCGTGCGCGCGGCTCCTCGCGCAGGCGGTAACGGGCGCACCGCAGACGATGCAGCGACGCTCCTCCCCGCGCGAGAGTTTCTCGCCCGTCACATCGATCACGTCGATGTCGTAGAGGCGCGCGACGGCGGCGCTCTCCTCCGTTTCCACGGCGGCCTTCTTTATCGCACAAGCGTCGAGGTCAAAAACAAAAAACGCCTCGCAGCCCGTAAACTCGCACGAAACCATGCGCTCCAAGGGCGCGGGGAGCTTCGCTTCAAAGCGCCTTATCCCCTCGCGGAAGGCGAATTCAATCAGCGGGGTGCGTTTGACTTCCCCCGGTATGTTCATGGTGAAGCAGGCTACGGGGAGGCCGTGGCGCGCGATCAAATCGCGCTGAATGAAAGCCCTGCGCTCCCGGCAGGCGAGCATATCCTCAAGAGAGATTTTTGAGATACTCATACGTCGTTTGTGGAACGAGCTTTTGCAGCGAGGCAAAATTCCCCGCCGCGAGATACCTTCTCACCGCGCTCGCGGAAATATCGTCCTTGCGCGGTATTTCAACGAGCTCTATGCCAAGGGCAGGCAAAAGCTCCTTCATCTTTTCATTGTAGGCGCGCGTCACGGGGCAAAACGGCTCCGTGCCCACATAGCGTTTGGTGATGCCAAGCCCCGGCGCGATGACGGCGCCGAACACCGCGATGTCCATTTCCGTGCGCACACCCTCCGCCTTTACGCGGTCCTTGATGAAATACGCCGGGAACGTGGCGCGCGAGACCAGATAATCCTCGCTGCGGGCGATGAAAAGGTTTTTGATGTCCGCCGTGCCTTTTTTCACGAGCTCGTAGCGGTCCTTCGCAGGGAAATGCGCCGCGTCCTCGCTCACGACGAACACATAGAGAAAATCGCACGCCTTTGCCGCCGTTTCAAGCAAATACCTGTGGCCAAGGGTAAACGGGTCGCAGTTGACCACGCACGCGCCCTTTACGCCCTCCGCTTTGGGGAGCGATGCGATGAAGCGGGCGATGC
>JAEWMV010000190.1 GCA_023393045.1 Bacillota bacterium
CGTTCGTAATCACCGCGAGGAACGCGATGGCCAGCGATATGCGCGCGCCCCAGAAAAGCCTTGTGCACAGGTCGCGGCCCAGATAATCCGTCCCGAACCAGTGATATACGCCCTCCTCAACGCCGGTATAGACGTAATAATCCACCTTGACGTCGACCACTGCGACGCCCTTGGCCTCGTACTCCCTGACGATCTCGATGATCGAGCCCTCTGGGAAGCGGCTCGCGTCCTCAAGGCTGCTCTTCTTGCGGTTGGTAAGCAAGCGGCTTCCGTCAGCGATGCCGATATCCTCAAGATAGGGAATCTTGGGCGGCAGGTTCTTTTGCCCGACGCTCTGCTCGGTATAGGTATAGCCCGTTATGTTCGGCACGATGAGCGCGAGCAGGATGACGATGAGTATGCACCAGAAAGAAAAGACTGAAATCTTGCTCTTGCTAAGGCGCAGCACCACATCCCGGTAAAAGCCGATGGGCTTGGTTTTGAACTTCTCATCCTTTATTTCGTCAACCTGCACGACCTCAAACATGGAATCGGGCAGATTGAGGATTTCTTCTGGAATCCCCGCGTTTTTATCAATGATCATTTTCCACCTCCCACCCTTATACGCGGATCGATAATTCCATAGGAAATATCCACGATAAGGATTGTGACCAGAGATATAACCGAATAGAAAATGAGCAGCGCCACCGTGAGGAAATGGTCGCCGGCAAGTATGGAATCGATCAGCTGGCCGCCCATGCCCGGCACCGCGAACATTTTTTCAACGACGAGGGAACCGCCCATGATGCCCGTGATCATGGGGATGATCGTGTTGGCGATGGGAACGAGGGAGTTCCTGAACGCGTGGCGCACCGTCGACTGCGTCCGCGTCAGACCCTTGGTGCGGGCGAGCAGCAGATATTCGGAGGAGAGCGTCTCAATGAGCTCACCGCGCAAATACCGCGCGATCGTCGCGATGGGGCCCAGCGCAAGGGCGAAGATGGGCAGCGTCAGCGAATGGAACATGACGGCAAGGGAAGCCGCTGTCGAATCATACAGCGTTGGGAACAACGGCCACTTGAATGTGAGGAGGTATTGCATCAGCGACGCGAATACGAACGAAGGCACCGATATGAATATCACGATCAAAAGCGATATGACGTTATCCGCCATCTTGTTGCGCCTGAGCGCGGCGATCGTGCCCACGATGATGCCCAAAGGAATGGATATTAAAAGAGAAACGATATTGAGCATCACGGTCGGCGGGATTCTCGAGGATAGAATCGCAAAAACGTCCATGCCGGGACGCACCTTAACCGATGTGCCGAAATCGCCCTCCGTTATCATGCCTTTGATAAAATAATAGTATTGGACGACCATGGGTTTGTCCAAATGCATCTCCGCTTCCAGAATTTTCTGGATTTCCGGGGAAACCTCGGGATTTTCAAAGATGCTCGTGGGCATCAACCGAATGATCCAAAACGACAGTGTCATAATCAGGAACAGGGTCAGCAGCATCGCGCCGATCCGCCCCAATATGTATTTGAACATCAACACCCTCCCATCTTCTGTGAAAGAACATAACCGGATATGTCCCCGCAAGACATATTTTTACGCACAGGTGTGTTGCCGCAACCGCGGCAACACACCTTTCCGCTATACGCTGCAGGCTCTTTCGCTGCCCATTTGCGGCGCTTACTCTACGATATCGCCGTAAATGGTGCCCCAGCCGAAACCCGGGATGTAGGTCTCAACCGGAAGCTTCAGGTGATCGGCGAACATCTGATAGGCCACGTCCTGAACCACCGGGATGTGGATCACATACTCGAGATAGATCTCCTCAAGCTTCTGCGTCTCCTGGAGCATCCTGGTGTAATCGGCCTTCACCTCGGCAGAATCGCACAGGGCAAACTGATCGTCGAACGCCTGCACGAAGTAGTTGTTCGGGGAGGTGCCATAGCTGGTCAGATAGTAGTAGAAGACCTGGTACGGGTAGATGCGCGCGGCGGTGCGGGACCAATCGTTGGGGCTCAGATCCCACTTGTCGTCGCCCGTCTGCTTGAATTCCGTGGCGCTCAGGGGGGAGGTCACAATGTCGATCTGCAAGCGGCCTTCAAAGATCTTGGGGAACTCCTCCTTGAGGTACTCGGCGGTCGCCTGCCATGCGGTATCGGAATCCCCGACGGCCAGCACAATGGTGATGACCTCATCGGCGCCAACGCCAGCCTCCGTGCAAGCCTGGTTGAAATATTCGAGGGCGAGTTCGGGATTATAGCCATAGGGGCCCCAGGATTCGACCATGGCGGTGACGGCCTTGCCGTATTCGGACTCGCGATAGGTGAGCTTGGTTTCGCTGAGGATACCGGCCTGCCCGCTGACATAGGTTCCGGTAGGCTCCATGTAGCCGAAGATGTCACGGGCGATGACCTCGCGGTTCATCGCGTGATAGAGCGCCTTGCGGTACGCAACGGAAGCGCTGAGCGGGTTATTCGGATTCTTGCAGTTGATGTCGATGTGGTAGACCGCGTTGGTGGGATAGGAGACCATGCGCGGGTCGTCGATATAGGTTTCAATGGTGTTGGCGTCGGGCAGGAAGTCGTTGAGCAGGCCCTGCTCCCAAAGCTCGACGCGGGCGTTCATCTCGGGGATGATGCGCACTTCAACGCGGTCATAGTTGAACAGGTCGGCGAGCCAGTGGTCCGGGTTCTTCGTGTAAACGTGCATGGAGTCGAACTCCCATGTATCGAAGAAATACGGACCGCAGCCCATCCAGTTCTCCAAGGTGGTGCCGTAGGTGGTTTCGGTGCGCGTGTCGTTCATGCCGGCCTCGTAGTAGGGTTCGTATACCGGGAAGCAGGAACGGTCCGTGAATTGCGAGCAAACCTGCGACTGGGTGTTGACATCGACGGTGGTGATCTGAATTGTGTACTCGTCGATCTTCTTGATGCCCACATCGTTCCAGGACACGGTGTTGGCGGTTCCCTGCAGGGAGTAATCCTTGGCGTTGAGGATGGTGATGCTGGCGCTGGAGAGGAAGTCGGCCATCTGGTTGGCGAGAATGGGATCCAGCTGCATCTTGAAGGAATACATGAAGGTGTCGGCATTGATGGGGTCGCCGTTTTGCCAGCAGGCTTCCGGGCGGATCTTGATCTGCCAATTGTAATCGTCGATCTTGACCGGCAGCTCCGCCGCCAAGTCGCCGATGTACTCAAAGCCCTTCCCGTCCGCGGTGGGATAACGGCGATAGAGCGGGGAAGAGCAGTAGTCATGCGGCGTCTGGAGCGTGGACTCAACGCTGTCGTGTCCATTGAGAATCGGGCAGTCGCTGCTCATATAGGTGCGATGCACCTTTTCGGCAGCCGTGGAGCCGGGATCGGCGGTTCCCGGGGCGGTCGATGTGGGGTCGTTTGCAGCCTGGTCGGGGGTTGTGCCTGGGTTCGTGGTCGGCTTGCAGGCGGCCAATGTACCCATTACGAGAACAACCGCCAACAGAATGGCTACGAGCTTCTTCATGAACGCATCCTCCTTGTTATATTCTCGGGCTGATATCCCGAAAAATTGAAACAACGACTGCTTTGCGGTTCAAACACCGGGGCGCCGCATCCGTCCCTTTCGGACAGGATTACGGCGCGCCTGCTCATGAAAGCATCGGCAGCGCGGCGAGCGCGGAGAGAATCAAAAATACGGCGGCAAAACCCATCATCCAGGGCACGTCCCTGGATTTGGGTCTGGATTTCACATATTCAAGGTAACCGCCCTTCATCTTGTCGGCCGGTTCCTGCCGCTTGTTGCGCAGCATGTTAATGAGGCATTTGGTGCCGTATTTCAGGCTGTTGAACATACCCATATTTTTTACCAGCCCGCCGAGGCCGAAGCAGAGAAATACGGAGCCTGCGGTAAAGAGCATATCCGAAAGGAACGCGCCCTGCGCCGAGCCGAATATCAGCTTGCGGATGAAGGAAAGCGCCACGCCGGCTGCACACAGGAGGACGACCTTTTTCCAAACATTCCTCAGCGAGAGCAATATAGCCGGCATTCTCAGGTCACTCCCTCAAAAAAGTTATAATAAAAACAACACCAAAGACTGCAGCAACAGCATCGCCGCCGGCTCAAAAGAAACGTACAAATCTCGCGTTAATAATCGATATTCAGGAGAATAGAAATCTATAATATGTAATTGTATATAATCCTATTGTCAGCAACTTCACCCGTATCGGCCTGCTGAAAAAGGGCCGGACTGCCGCTTTCACTGTCCGATATCTGCCCGTTTCCCCGCAATTGCAGGAAATCTCTTCGCAAAAAATCGCATATCGCATCGGCGGGGCGGTATACCATTCCAAATTATTTTACGGTTTATTTCCCGCCTCTCTTTTGAGCATCCTGCTATAATGATTGCACAGTCTATTCAGTGAGGTGAAGATATGGACAGGTTCTATAAAATGGCGGAAGCCTCCAACAAACGCTTCCCCAAGGGCGTCGCGCCTTTCCAAATGGCCACGCGCCTGCTGGAGGAGTGCGGCGAGGTCGCGGCGGAAATCAACCTTCGGGAGGACTCGGGCATCAAACGGCAGAAATACGGCGAACCGCGCAAGGAGGACCTTGCCAATGAACTGCGGCAGGCCATGGTCGAGCTTTTTAAAATCGCCGTCTATTATTCGGTTGAAAGGGAGTTGGAGGAATCCATCGATGAGTCCTTGGCGCGTTCCCGAGGCGAAGGGCTCATCGATTAGCAAAGTACACGTTGGAGAAAAGCGGCCCGCGCAATTTGCGCGGGCCGCTTGCAGGTGTTCGCGATGTAACTTAGACCAGACCCTGCGCCATCATGGCGTCGGCAACCTTCTGGAAGCCCGCGATGTTCGCGCCGGCAACGAGATTGTACCCAAGGCCGTAGGTCGCGGCCGCCTTGGCGGAAGCCGCATGGATGTTCTCCATGATGGTGTGCAGCTTGGAATCGACCTCCTCCGCCGCCCACGCGAGGCGCTCGGAGTTCTGGCTCATCTCAAGGCCGGAAACCGCCACGCCGCCCGCGTTGACCGCCTTGGAGGGCGCCACGACGAGGCCCTTCTCCATGAGGTAGTAAAGCGCCTCGTTGGTGGTGGGCATGTTGGCGACTTCGATATAATACCTGGTGCCGTTGGCGAGCATCTGGTTCGCCTCGGTCATGCCGATTTCGTTCTGGTACGCGCAGGGCATGCAGATATCGACTTTCTGGCCCCAGGGCTTCTTGCCGGCGAAGAACTCCACGCCGAACTTATCCGCGTAATCCTTGACCTTGTTGCGGCCAGAGTTGCGCATTTCGAGCATGTAATCCCATTTTTCCTGCGTGCCGACGCCCGCGGGATCGTAGATATAGCCGTCCGGGCCTGCGAGAGTGACGACCTTCGCGCCCAGCTGGCTCGCCTTCATAGCAACGCCCCAGGACACGTTGCCAAAGCCCGAGATGGCGATGGTCTTGCCCTTGATGGTGTCGTTCTCATGCTTGAGCACTTCGTTGAGGTAATACACCGCGCCAAAGCCAGTCGCCTCGGGGCGGATCAAGCTGCCGCCGAAGCTGACGCCCTTGCCCGTGAGCACGCCGTTTTCGTACGCGCCGCGGATGCGCTTATACTGGCCGAAGAGGTAACCGATTTCGCGTCCGCCCACGCCGATGTCGCCCGCCGGAACGTCGATATCCGGGCCGATGTGGCGCTGCAGCTCCGTCATATACGCCTGGCAGAAACGCATGATCTCATTGTCGCTCTTGCCGTTGGGATCGAAGTCGCTGCCGCCCTTGCCGCCGCCCATGGGCAGCGAGGTCAGGCTGTTTTTAAACGTCTGCTCGAAGGCCAGGAACTTCATGACGGACAGGTTGACGTGCGACGCGAAGCGCAAGCCGCCCTTGTAGGGGCCGATGGCGCTGTTGAACTGCACACGGAAGCCGCGGTTGACGTTCACCTTGCCGGCGTCGTCCACCCAGGTCACGCGAAACTCGATGACGCGCTCAGGCTCGACCAGCCGTTCGAGCAAACCGGTCTTTTCATACTCGGGATGCTGTTCGATAACGGTTTCAAGCGATTTGAGCACCTCTTCGACGGTCTGAATGAATTCAGGCTCATCCTTATCCCGCTTGTGGACCTTATTCAGGACTTCCTGAATGTAAGCGTTCATGGGTTTACCTCCGATTTAATGATATAATTCGGCGCTTCGCACGGCAAAAAAGCCCTGCCCAGACACACCAACGATATCATATATCGAAGCAAGAATAATGTCAATAAGGGCAAAGCTTTATGTTACTATATATTCTATTTCAATAAAAAATGCAGCTTATCTTGCACCCATAAGCAGTTGTTCATATGTGGGGATGGGCCACAGCGCTGCAGAAGTGATCTGCTCCAGCGCGTCCGCCGCCTCGCGCAAAGCGCTCATAGCAGGGATGACCTGATCCCGGCAGACGACGCAGGTACCGTGGGAATCCGCCGCCGCTTCCGCTGCGGCGAGCGCCTTTTCAAGCACGTTTGCGCGCGCATCCATGGACTCGAGCAGGGCGTCCGCCTCGATAAGCCTGCGCTTCTCGCTCGCGGCGGCGACACCCGCGGTGGTCTTTGCGACGACGGCCTCGGCGATGTGCCTCTGCGCCTTCGAGCAGGCAGGGATAATCTCGCAACGCGCCATTTCGAGCATGACGCGCGCCTCGATCTTCGTGATCTTCTCGTAGCTCTCGAGCGAGATCTCGTAGCGCGAGTGGATCTCCTTTTCGGAGAAGATGCCGTAGCGCGCGAAGAGCGCGATGTTCTCGGGCGCGATATAGCGCGGCAGCGCGTCGAGCGTGGTTTTGAGTTCCATAAGGCCGCGCTTCTTCGCCTCCTCCCTCCAGCTTTCCGCATAGCAGTTGCCGCCGAAGAGGATCCGCCTGTGCGCCTTGACCGTTTCCACGATGAGCCGTTTTGCCATCTCATCCGTATTTTCGGTTTTTTCAAGCGCGTCGGCAAAGGACGCGAAGGCGTCCGCGACGATGGTGTTGATGACGGTGTTCGCATCCGCGATGGAATGGCTGGAGCCGGGCATGCGGAACTCGAACTTATTGCCTGTAAAGGCGAAGGGCGAGGTGCGGTTGCGGTCCGTATTGTCCATGCGCACGCGGGGCATGGCTGTGATACCGCTTTCCAATATGCGCTCGCCCGCGCCGTCGTACCCGTTGCCGGAGGCCGCGGCCTCGAGTATAGCCGTGAGCTCCTCGCCGAGGAACACGGAGACGATTGCCGGGGGCGCTTCCGTCTGGCCCAGGCGCAGATCGTTGGACACGCCGGAAATGCTCAGCCGCACAAGGTCCTGATGTTCGTCCACCGCCTTGATGATGGCGCTGAGTACGAGCAGGAAAAGCGTGTTCCTCTCCGGAGTTTTGCCGGGGGAAAGAAGGTTCATGCCAGTGTCTGTCATCAGCGACCAGTTGTTGTGCTTGCCGCTGCCGTTGAGGCCGTTGAAGGGCTTTTCGTGCAGCAGGCACACGAAGCCGTGGCGCGGCGCGATGCGCCGGAGCATTTCCATGGTGAGCTGGTTGTGGTCGGCGGCGGTGTTGGCCTCCGTAAACCACGGGGCGATTTCAAACTGGCCCGGGGCCACTTCCCTATGCTCTGTCTTCGCGTATACGCCGAGCTTCCAGAGCTCCTCGTCCAGCTCGAGCATGAAGGCCTGCACGCGCTCGTCCAGCGCGCCGAAATAATGGTCGTCCAGCTCCTGCGATTTGGCGGGCTTCGCGCCGTAAAGCGTCCTGCCGCAGAGCATCAGGTCGCGCCGCTTGGTGCAAAGCTCCGCGTCGACGAGGAAGTATTCCTGCTCCGCCCCCACCGTGGGGGTCGCCCGCGCTACATCCTGCACGCCGAACGCCCGAAGCAGGCGCAGCGCCTGCTTCTCGATGAGCTCTATGGAGCGCAGAAGCGGCATCTTCTTATCGAGCGCGTCCCCGCCGTAGGAGCAGAACATCGAGGGGATGCACAGCGTCCTGTCCTTGATGAACGCAAAGGAGGTCGGGTCCCACGCGGTGTAGCCGCGCGCCTCGAATGTCGCCCGCAGACCGCCCGAGGGGAAGCTCGAAGCGTCCGGCTCGCCCATGACGAGCTCGCGGCCGGAAAACTCCGCGATCGCGCCGCCCTCCGCCGTGGGAGCGATGAATGCGTCGTGCTTTTCGGCGGTGAAGCCTGTAAGCGGCTGGAACCAGTGCGTAAAGTGCGTCGCGCCCTTTTCAAGCGCCCATTCCTTCATGGCGTTGGCAAGCGGACCCGCGATGTGCCTGCCCAAAGGCTGGCCGCGCTTAATGGTCTCCCGCAGCGCTTCGAAGGTTTCCTCGGGAAGCCTTGCCCTCATCTCCGCTTCGCCGAACGCCATTGAACCGAATTCCATGATGTTCTTCATCTATTTGAACTCCTTAAAAATAAAATGCATCAAAGAATATATTATTATATTTAAACATTATATTCATTTACATGAGGAAGCGCAATACAACGAACGCTTATACGCTTATTAAATATTTAAATACCTTATGCGTTGACAAGCGCGCATAAGGCGTATATAATTGCGTCAATATAACTTTGGTAGCAGGGTTTCTCCTTTTTAATGGCACCGTGGGCGTTCGGATAAAACCGGGCGCCCGCGGTGTTCTTAGGGATAAAAAAGGGAGGGCGCAAACCCTCCCATAAAAACCTCATATTTATTCGTTGCGTATGGCCGCGAGGGGCGACAGGCGCATGGCGCGAATCGCGGGATAAAAGCCGGAAATGAGCGCCACCCCCATCGAGAAGGCCACCGCGCCCACGGCGAGATAGACCGGGATGAGGCTGTAGAGCCCTGAGTTCACGAGCAGCTTGTTGAGCACCGTGGATATCCCGTAGCTCAGAGCGATGCCCAGCGCTCCGCCGAAGAGGCCGATGTACGCGGACTCCGTGAGGAACAGGCTCGCGATGTTGCTCATGCGGCAGCCGAGCACCTTGATGATGCCGATTTCCTTCGTGCGCTCGTAGATGCTCATCATCATCGTGTTCATGATGCCGATTGCCGCGACCAATAGCGACACGCCGCCGATGGCGCCCAAAAGGTACTGGGTCTGCTGGATCTGCTCCTCGCTCTGCTCGATCCAGTCCTGTATGCTGTTGGTTCCAAAGCCCATATCATCGATGGAGGCCTTGACGGCTTTGACGGCGTCCGTGCTTTCGCACTTGACGATGACCTGATTGTAATTCTTGGTATCCAGATTAATGAAATTCTGGTTTTCCTTGGCGAGCTTTTCAAGCGCCGCCATGTCCATCAGGCAGTACCACGAAAACTCGTTGCTCTCCGCGCTCACAAGGCCCGTGGGCTCGAGCTTGTAGAACTTGCCGTGCTCCGTTTCCACGCCCATATCGCCATAGTCGTACACGTTGCTGTAGTCGAAGGTGAGCTGGAAGCGGGAGTTCATGGTGATTTTAGAATTGCCGTCCCGGTCCAGCGCCTGCCTACCCGTCTTGGGATCATAGAAATAGCTCAGCACGCCGTTTCCAAAAACGATCTGGTACTTGCCGCCGGCGGTGCGGCCGGAGGGGAACGCGCCGCTGTCGAGCTTGATGCCGAAAAGCTCGGCCTGCTCGGTATCGATGGCCATGATGCTCACGTCCGTGACGTACCTGCCGCTCTTTACAAGGCCCCAGGTAGTGATCTGCGGCATGACGGCGACGACGCCGGGAATCTGCTTGATGGCCTCCACGGCCTTTTTATCCAGCTTGACCTCCTCAAAATTGCCTCTTCCGTCGCCCATGTCGGTATATTTCCAGTTCATGACGGTGATGTTGGTGAGGCTGCCCATCTGCGCGTAGCTGTCTATCATGGCCTGCCTCATGCCTATGCCAAGCGACACCATCACGACGATGGAGCACGTGCCGATTACCATGCCGAGAACGGTCAGCACCGCCCTGAGTTTGCGCCGCCACAGGTTCAAGAACGCGGTGCGGAGCAAATCCAAAAATCTCATATGCCCTCCAGCTGTTTTGTGCGCCTCTTCTTGAAGATGACGATGAGCACTGCCGCAGCGCAGCCAAGCGCGCCCACGCCTATGGCGATCCATGCCCAGAGGGGAAGGCCGGTCGACGCGCCCGCGCCGACGTCGATGCCGGGATCGTAGATGCCCGGATCATAGATGCCGGGGTCCTTGATGCCGGGTTCAATCATGCCGTCCCCGCCGCCCATGTCGTTGACGTAGAGCGTAATGGGAACGCGCTCCTCCATCTGCTCGCCCAGCGAATCCTCATAGGTGACGACGATGAAGCCCTCGATCTGGCCCGCGGTGTTGGTGATGATGTTGAAGTCCGCGCTCATGGTGCCGCCCGCGGCCACCGTGCCGCCGAAGTAGGTTTCCTCCATCTGCAGCCCGTCGCCCTCGACGCTGACCATGCAGTTATATACGGCGGAGCGCCCCATGTTATACATGGCGAAATATACGCCCGTGCTGGAGCCCACGAAGCTTTCGTCATAAAACACGGGCGTGTCGATCTTGAGGCGTATGCGCTGGAGCAACGTAACCGAGATCGTATCGCTCGCCGTGTAGGCGACGATGTTCTTCGCGCCCTCGTAGGCGAGCGCTATGCCAAGCTTATACGCCTTGGGGTCGATGTCTGCGGCGCTTTGCATCTTGTAGGTCACGTCGTACGACTCTCCCTTTGCGATCTTAGTGATGTAGATCGTGTTGGAGCCGTTCTCCGCGGGGAGCAGCTTGCCCGTGTCCGCCGTGTCCGTGATACTGATCTGTATATTCTGCACATCCTCGATGGTGGAGGTGTTCTTGAGGGTGAAGTAGACCTCAAACTCCTCGCCCGCGTAAATCTTGTCCGCGCTCAGCGAGTATTTTTCAAGTATGAGCTTGGGCTGGGAGATCACGGGGCTCGCGCCCGGAGTCGCCCCTTCATAGCCGTTAACGACGTTGACGTATACGCTCACCGTGGTGGTTTTGGGAGCGGAGTTGTAGCTCCAGTTGTTTCCATCCCTATAGGAGATGATGAAGTCCACCTTCTTCACACCGGAAGTGGTCTTTTTCGAGAGCTTGAAGTTATAATCGAACTGGATGACCTCGCCGCTTTCCGCGCCGCCGGAGTAGTATTGTGTGTAATCCACCTGCGAGATGTCGAACGGGAACTCCTCAAGGCTGGTGGAAAGCTTGGGGGTGATGCTGATGTCGACGGCGGGTCCTCTCAGGCAATAGATGGGCACGCGAATCGAAATTTTGTCTCCCGCGTCGCCGGAGGGCGTGGGCACGAGCTTCTTGCTGCGATCGTATGCGCTGAGACGGAAGAAATCGACCTCTGTCGCCGACGGGTCGGGCGTGGTCGTCGGCGAAGTAGCGAAATCAAACGCCACATTTGCGTTCGCAGTAATCGGCGTCCCGCTTGTGACGCCTTCGAACGCTACTTGAAATGTTGCCGTCACCGCCCCGGTCATTGTATAGCCCAGCTTACTTGTGGTCAGTATCACGCTGTTCGTCTGACCTGCTTTTACCGTGAATGTCATTAACGCGGGAAGAGAAAATGCCGCTTCCGTTAATTTTGAAACTGTCGCGCTCGTGCACGCTATTGATGAGTACTCAATGTCCTCGTCGCTATTGTTCTCAACGCTGAGCAGGAGTCTGATCACGTTGCCCTCGGAATTGGCATCCGTAATGGTGACTTTAACATCCGCAGCGGTAACCGCCGCCAGCGCCGGGATCGACGCGAGCAAAAAGACCATGGAAAAGACAAGTGCGATGATTTTCCTGAGTTTCATTCGTGCATACCCTCCGTATCCGGTTTACTTTCTTGCGTGCAATATTCGTCGTTGCTGTGATCGTTGATGGTGATATCCATAACCTTGCCGTCCAAGAGGCTGATGATCCTGTCCGCGTAGGCCGCCATATTCCTGTCGTGCGTCACCATGACAAGCGTCTTTTTGCGCTCGCGCATGACAGCGCAGATGGATTTCATCACCTCGTCCGACGTGGCAGAATCGAGGTTGCCCGTGGGTTCGTCCGCAAACACGATATCCGGGTTGCCCACGAGCGCGCGCGCGATGCCCACCCTCTGCTGCTGGCCGCCGCTCATCTGCGCGGGCTTGTGCTTGAGGTGCGTTTCCAGGCCGAGCTCGGTGAGCGTCTTCTTCGCGATCTTCTCGCGCTTGCGTCTGGGTACGCCCTTGAAGGCAAGCGGGAACGCCACGTTCTCAAGCGCGGTGTAATAGGGCATTAAATTGAAGGATTGAAACACGAAGCCGACGTGCTTCTGGCGGAAAACGATCAGCTCGCCCTGCGTCATCCGGTCAAGCCGCTCGCCGGAGACGACGATCTCGCCCCCGCTCACATGCTCCAATCCCGCAAGGACGTTGAGCAGCGTCGATTTGCCGCTGCCGCTCCTGCCCACGATGCAGCATATCTCGCCGGAGCGAATCGTTAAATCCACGCCCCGCAAGGCGTGAATATCCACGCTGCCCACGCGATAAATCTTTTTAATATTTTTCGTCTCGATTATAGGAGCAGCTTCCAAGGCCACACCTCCCCACATTCCATCTTTACCCAGTATACCGCCGAGCGCCCTATGCGGCAACACAATAAATAATGAACAATTTTTGACTGTATACTAATCATTATAACGCCGCAGGCGGCGGCGAGGTTGCGCATATTGAGCCTGCGCGCAAGAAATATATTCCTCCGGGGCGGTTGACGCGCGGCGCGTAAGGCGATATGATATAAATGTCTCAAATGAGACAATATTGGAGGTTTATGCTCAACGCCAAGGAAATCGGGCTGATATCCCAAACGCCGCTTTTCGCGGGGCTGGACGCGCACTTCGTTTCCCGCGCCACGGGATTTGCAGAAATTCGCGCCTACGCCGCGGGGGAGGCGCTTTTTTCCGAGGGCGGGGAAACGCAAGGGCTTGGCATACTCCTTTCGGGCAGGGCGCAAGTCTACAAGGCTGCGGGCGAATCGCGCGTACTCATGAGCGTGCTTGAGCCGCCCGCCATGACGGGGGCCGCGTGCCTGTTCGTCGAGGACGCGCGGGCGGTCACGCTGGCGCTCGCCGTGAAGGCGACGAGGCTCGCGCTCTTTCCCGAAGCGTCGCTTCGCCTGCTCATGCGGGAAAACTTTGCCCTTGCCGAAAACTATATGCGCTATCTCTCCGGCAGGGTGCGCTTCCTCACGGGCAGGATAGAGAGCATCGGCTCCCCCGGCGCCGCGGAAAAACTGATGCACTACCTCGCGCTCAACGCCACGGAAGGCAGGCTCGCGCTGCCTATGGGATACAAGACGCTTGCGGACGCGCTTTGCGTCAGCCGCGCCTCGCTCTACCGCGCGCTGGACGCGCTGGAGGCGCAGGGCAGGCTCCGCCGCGAGGGCAAAACCCTCATCATCACAGATCATATGAATACGGAGGTCGATTAAAAAATGAAAAAGGTATTTTCTCTGCTGCTGGTTCTCTTCATGCTCGCGTCCCTCGTCGCGGGCTGCCAAAGCGCGTCGGGCATCAAGGAACCCATCCGCGTCTCCGGGCTCAAGGGCCCCACGGGCATGGGCATGACGGTGCTCATGGGGGAAGAATTCAGCGATAAGTATAACGTGACCCTCTCCGGCGCGCCGGACGAGGTCAGCGCCAAGCTCATTTCCGGCGAAACGGACATCGCGGCCGTGCCGCTCAACCTCGCGGGCGTGCTCTATAACAAAACGGAGGGCGGCATCGTGATGCTGGCGGTCAACACGCTGGGCGTGCTCTACATACTTGAAAACGGCGAAACCGTGCAGTCCGTCGAGGACCTCGCGGGCAAAACGCTCTACGCTACGGGCCAGGGCTCCTCGCCCGAATACATGCTCAACTACCTGCTCGCGCAGTACGGCCTGACGGAGAGCGTCACGGTCGAATACAAGGCGGAGCACAGCGAGCTTGCGGCGCTGATGGCCTCGGGCGAGGTGACGCTTGGCGTGCTGCCCGAGCCCATGGTGACGAGCGTGCTAACTAAGAACGCGAACATGCGCGTGGCGCTCGACCTCAACGGCCTTTGGGAGGAAGCCGCGGGCATCCCCGCCGTGCAGGGCTGCCTGGTCGTGAGGAAAGAGTACCTCGAGGCGAACGAAAAGGCCGTAAAGGAGTTCCTCTCGGATTATGAGGCCTCCGTGGGCTATGTCAACGAGCATCACAACAAAGCCGCCCTTTTGATGGAATCCTACGGCGTGCTCGAGAGCGCGGTCATCGCGGAAGCCTCCATAGGCAAATCCAACATCGTGTTCATCACGGGCAGCGAAATGCGCGACATGGCGCAACCCATGCTGCAGGTGCTCTTTGACGCCAACCCCAAGAGCGTGGGCGGCGCCATGCCGGACGACGGCTTGTATTACGCCGGCTGATGACGCTCCGTTTCTTAAAAAAGACAGGGATAGCGCTTTGCTACCTGGCCGTGTGGCAGCTTGCCGCATGGGCGGTGGGCAAAGCGCTCATCCTCCCCTCGCCCATCGATACGGCAAGGGCGCTCTTTGGCCTTGCCGTGACGGGCCGCTTCTATGCGACCGTTGGGATGACGCTTTTGCGCGTGCTCGCGGGTTTCGCCCTAGGTGTCGTCGCGGGCACGCTGCTCGGGGCGCTCAGCGCGTTTTCAAAGCTTCTCGATGAGCTTTTGTCCCCGCTTCGCACCGTGCTCAAGACAACGCCCGTGACGAGCTTCATCATCCTCGTGCTCCTCTACCTGACAAGCGCGCTCACGCCCGCCTTCATCGCATTTCTGACGGTGACGCCCATGGTCTGGGCGAACGTGCGCGCGGGATTGATGTCCACCGACCCGCTGCTCATCGAGATGGCGGACGCCTTTCACGTGCCGAAGCCGCGCCGCCTCGTCAAGCTCTATGCGCCAAGCGCGCTGCCCGATTTCATCGCCGCGTGCACGACAGGGCTCGGCTTCGCGTGGAAAAGCGGGGTCGCGGCGGAAGTGATTGCCAACACGGAATTGTCCATCGGCCGCAGCTTATATGAAAGCAAGCTCTATGTGGAAACGCCGGAGCTTTTCGCGTGGACGGCGGCGGTCGTGCTCGTGAGCGTGCTGCTCGAAAAGCTGATGCTCAAGCTCCTCGGGAGGCTGAACCATGATAGAGCTTAGAAACGTCACGCTCGCGCGGAGCGAAAAAACCATACTCAGCGACATATCCGCGCATCTTCCCGACAGGGGCGTCGTGGCCACGCTAGGCCCCTCCGGCAGCGGCAAAACCACGCTGCTGATGCTTTTCGCGGGCTTGCTCTCCCCCGTCTCCGGCGCGTTTTCCGGTATGGAGGGCAAAAAAACGTCCGTCGTGTTTCAGGAAGACAGGCTTTTGCCTTGGCTCACGGCATATGAAAACATCGTCCTCGTCGAGGGCGGGCGGAGCGTATGCGATTGTCTTTCGCTTGTGGAATTGACTGAAGACGCTTTAAAAAAGCCGCGCTCTCTCTCGGGCGGCATGCAGCGCCGCGTCGCCATCGCCCGGGCGCTTCGCTTCGGCGGGGACGCGCTCATACTCGACGAACCCTTCAAGGGGCTGGACGCGCAATTGAAGGCGCGCGTCGCAAAGCGGCTGTCGGCCGCGTTCCCGCTCATCTTCATCGCTACGCATGACGAGGCGGAGGCCGCACTCCTTGGCGAATATACGGCGCTGCGCTTAGGTTAAAGCCGTCATTCCATATCGAGCAGGCCCGCGTGCTCCACGCCGTGCATCTCACCAAGCGTCGCGAGGGTCTCCTCCATACTTCTGTCCAAATCGCTGATATCAAGGGAAATCACCACGCTCGCCCGCTCCCCGATGGGCGGGTTTTGCATAATGGTCAACACGTTCGCGCCCATGTCGGACACGGCGTTGAGCACGCGCCCCAGCACGCCGCGTTCATGGCTCAAAAGCATGGAGAACACGGCCTTTCTGCATGAGGCGCTCTCGCCCGGCGTATAGACCGCGTCCTTATACTTATAATAGGTGCTGCGCGATATGCCCGCCATGCGCACCGCCTCGCTGACCTCCGTGGCGACGCCGCGCCTAAGGAGCTCCCGTGCTTCGACCACCTTCTCGCAGCACTCCGGCAGCACCGACTTATGGACGATGAGATATTCGCTCTTCATCAGACTTCCTCCATGCAGATGGATTGCCCGGGCAGGATTCGCCGGGGCGCGATTTGATTCGGGAAGGCGCTTTTCTGCGATGAACAAGGCCCCCTGTCGGATATGCCTGTTCCTATACTATCCTATCGGGGACCCGTTGTACATATCCTGTTTTACGCTTATATCCGCACGGCGATGGCGGCGGCAAGCTTCACATTGTTGATGACGAGGGCGACGTTCGCCTCCAGGCTCTGCCCGCCCGTGAGCTCTGTAATGCGCGCGAGCAGGTATGGGGTGAGCTCCTTGCCGCGCACGCCCGCCTCTTCCGCCTCCCGGCAGGCTTCGTCTATCGCCCCGGAAACAGCCTTTTCGTCCATCGAGTACGCCTCGGGTATGGGGTTGACGACAAGCATGCCCCCGTTGCAGCCGATGAGCTTTTGCGTACGGATGACGGCGGCGATTTCGCCGGGGGAATCCATGCGATAATCCACCTTGAGGCCGCTCGTCCTCGTATAGAAGGCCGGGAGCTCATCCGTGCCGTAACCGATCACGGGCACGCCGCGCGTCTCGAGGTATTCGAGCGTGCGCGGCAGGTCGAGTATGCTCTTTGGCCCCGCGCACACGACCGTGACCGGCGTGTTGGCAAGCTCCTCAAGGTCCGCGGAAACGTCCATGGTCTTTTCGGCCCCCCTGTGCACGCCGCCTATGCCGCCCGTTGCGAACACGCGGATGCCCGCCATGGAGGCGAGTATCATCGTGGCGGCGACGGTGGTCGCCCCGTTCATGCCGCGCGCGATGAGCACGGGAATGTCCCTGCGGCTGGCCTTGACGACGCTTCCCCTCTCCTTGGCCAGAAATTCGAGCTGCCCTTCGTCCAGCCCGATGTGCGGCTTGCCGCCGATGATGGCGCAGGTGGCGGGCACCGCGCCGGCCTCGCGCGCCGCCCTTTCGCAGGCAAGCGCCGTTTCGAGGTTGCCGGGATAGGGCATGCCGTGCGATATGATGGTGGATTCGAGCGCGATGATAGGCGTGCCGGCCTCCAGCGCCCAGCGCACTTCCTTTGAGTATTTCAATTGGTCGTTAAGCATGATTTCTCCTCCGATTCGTCGGCGTCATCCGCTTTCGCAGCGATTATACCACATATCCAAAGGAATGCAAGGCGCGCTTTCCAATGTTTTGCATTTCGTCTTTTCTATGCTAAAATAAGGCATAAACGCAGGGAGGCAGAGCGGGATTATGGCAAAAAAAATCTTTTCGGCGCTGGGCAAGGCGGCATGCTACACGCTCCTTTTCATCGGGATGCAGTTCGTCGTGAGCTTCGTGTTCGCCCTCGTGGGCGGCGTGGGCGCGGTGCTGCCGTATATTCACGACAATGCCGCTCCCGACATAGACG